>JANWYU010000223.1 GCA_025055135.1 Pseudobdellovibrionaceae bacterium
GAGTTAAGAGCACAAAAAGATTTAGTGGTTACCACAGGACCTTTGACACCAAACACGGTATACGATCACATTAATGTCTTGATCATCCGTTCAAAAACCATTGTTAATCGAAGGCTGATAGAAAAATTGCCCAATTTGCAATGTATCATCTCATGCACTTCAGGTTTTGATCATATTTTTTTTGAAGAGTTAGTAGCACAAAAAAATCTTTTAATTACCCATACTCCTCAGGCTAATACCCAAAGTGCTACCGAATTGACTTGGGCTTTACTGTTAGCAGTATTACACCGGTTACCAGGAGCTCATCGTCAATTAACTCAAGGTATTTGGGAAAGGGACTATTGGTTGGGTGAGGAACTAACCGGAAAGGTGATGGGTATTATCGGCTTAGGGCGCGTGGGAAGTCGAGTCGCGCAAATCGCTCAATCTTTTGGAATTACTGTGTTGGCTTTTGATCCGTATCGCGATGAAGAATGGTTCCAAAGTCACGGGGTAACGCGGGTTGGGTTCCACGAACTGTTACTGCAAGCCGACATCGTTTCTATGCATGTTCCCAAAACTGCAGAAACGAAAAATATGATCTCTGTGAGGCATTTAGATTTTATTGAACGAGGGATTTATCTTATAAACACCTCCCGTGGTGACGTGATTGAACCCCAATTTATTGAGCGTGGTTTGCAATTTGGTCAATTACTCGGAGTCGGGCTTGATGTCCACTTTGTGGAACCAGTTCCCAAAGACACAAGTTACCTTAAACACCCTCGCTGTGTAGTAACACCCCATATCGGTGGCTGGACCAAACAGGCAATCCGTAAAGCAAGCCAAGAGGCGATTTTTAAGTTGAAAAAATTTATTAATGGAGAGCCTATTCTTGACACATTGCCACCCAAAGACCCTTGGTATCACTCACCCTTTCGACATATTGACCCCTAAGAAAAAAATTGTACACTGATGCGGTTGGAGGAAAACATGTCAGGAGTCGTCGTCGTAGGTGCCCAGTGGGGGGATGAGGGCAAGGGAAAGATTGTCGATATTCTCTCAGAACATGCCGACATTGTGGTGCGTTTTCAAGGCGGCCCAAATGCCGGTCACACTCTGGTGATTGGTGGCAAGAAAACCGTCTTACATCTTATCCCATCTGGTATCTTTCACCCCGACACCACCTGTATGATTGCTTCAGGTACTGTTATTGATCTGGAGGGTTTGGTAAGCGAAATTGACTTTTTAAAAAGCCAGGGATTCTTGAGTAATCATCGACAGCTACTTATTAGTGACCAAGCCACTGTGATCTTCCCATTTCACAAGTTACTGGACCAAGCCAGAGAATCCTCTCTTTCTGAAAATAAGATAGGTACCACAGGAAGGGGTATTGGCCCAGCCTATGAGGATCGCGCCAGTCGCAGGGCCATTCTTTTTCGGGACCTGTTTGAACCCGATCGTCTTAAAGAAGTGCTTGAACTAAATTTGGCTGAAAAGAATGCCCTTTTTAAATTTTACAAACAAAAAGCAGTTACCACCAAAAGTATGTTGGAGTGGGCAGCTCAATATGCTGAAAAATTATTGCCACACAAACAATCCGACATGGGATCTTTAATCTATCGAGCCCTCAAAACCGGTAAAAGGGTTATATTTGAGGGGGCTCAAGGAACCATGTTAGATGTGTTTCATGGAACGTATCCTTTTGTTACCTCCTCATCCACTGTTGCCGCATCAGCCTGCATTGGAACGGGAATTCCTCCCCAAAGTATCTCTTCGGTGATCGGGGTGATTAAGGCTTATACTACGCGAGTGGGACAAGGGCCATTTCCGTCGGAACTTTTAGATGAAGTAGGACAACAAATCCAAAAAGTGGGTAACGAATTTGGTTCTACAACAGGACGCCCTAGACGTTGTGGTTGGCTCGATTTAGTGAGTTTAAAGTATGCCATTCGGATCAATGGCATTACCAATCTGGCCTTGATGAAGCTTGACGTCCTATCAGGCTTAGACAAAATAGGGGTATGTACTGCCTATGATATTGGGGGTACTGTTACTCAAGAAATCCCAAGTACCTTAAATGATTGGCACCAAGCCAAGCCAGTTATTGAGTTTCTCCCGGGCTGGAAAGAGGATTTAACAAAGGTGATGACTTTAAAAGATTTGCCTCGGAATGCTACTGTTTTTATTGATTTTATTAGCAAACAATTAGCTACTCCTGTTGATGCCATTTCCGTAGGACCGGGTAGAGAACAGACTCTTTGGGTCAAACCTCTATTTGCTAATTGACTGAATCGGTCTTTTCACTATCATGTTGATTTCAATCGTTGGTTTTTAATTTAAAAAGTTAGTTTTTAATTTGATGGTATGTGACTCGCTAGCTCAGCAGGTAGAGCACTTCACTTTTAATGAAGGGGTCGATGGTTCGAATCCATCGCGAGTCACCAAAAATAGCTTGACGGTAGGATAGAAAGCGATTGAAATGGCAAGAGTTTTCGTTTCTTAGCCAGCGTATGAACGTTTGTTGTCCCGTTCAATGCTGTCCCCATCGTCTAGCGGCCTAGGACACCACCCTTTCACGGTGGATACAGGGGTTCAAATCCCCTTGGGGACGCCAATCTTCTTTTCTCGCCATTTCGGCGAGCACAGCAAACGGTTTTTTTAAGTGATATCGCACGGTTGAACCCTCTAAAGTCGGGTTCGAACATACCAATTCCAGCACTTTCTTGCGTTCTTCAGGTGTACCCAATTTCCATAGTTCTTTCGCATTGATAGCGAGTTTGAAGACTCTTTTCGCAGTCATCGCCAAATTGTCGTGGCTCTTCAAACTGTAGCTCTCGATTTCAATTTGCAAACGCTCACGCTCCGCCGACAGCTTTTGTTTGCGGCGCTTGAAATCATCCTCAGTGATGGTCCCATCACTCAACAATTCGAAAATCTGATCCTCCTGGACTTCAACTTTTCCCAACCGCTCACGCAAAAGCGCAAATTCATTTTTTAATTTCTGCTTCGATCCGTCCTGGTATTTTTCAAATTCAGCGACCAACTCGTCCACCCACTGCTTTGGAATCACGATGGATTCCAGGGCTGACTCAAACTGCTCTAGCATTGCTGATTCCTTCACATAGGTTAGTGGCTTGTGAATT
>JANWYU010000056.1 GCA_025055135.1 Pseudobdellovibrionaceae bacterium
GATCGGGGGAATAACCCTCTAATTCCACGACAACATTAATAAGCCCCCCAGCATTAATCACATAATCGGGAGCGTACAAAATTCCAAGTTCCTTGAGATGATCACCGTGGCGTCGCTCCAGTAATTGGTTATTGGCTCCCCCTGCAATAATCTTACATTTTAATTTGGGAATCGTTTCATCATTGACAATTCCCCCAAGGGCACACGGGGCCAAAACCTCACAGGCCGAAAATAAAATTTCCTGGGGAGATACGATAGTTACCTGAGGATATTCTTTTTTCACCTTCTCCACCTTTTCTGGGTCAATATCAGAAGCTAGAATCTGAGCCCCCTCCTGAATTAAGTAACCAACTAAATGATATCCGACATGACCAAGCCCTTGCACAGCAACCCGAATTCCTCTTAAGCTGTCAGTTTTTAAATGAAATGCCACGGCTGCTTTAATCCCCATTAAGACCCCATGGGCCGTGTAAGGAGATGGGTCTCCTGATCCACCAAATTCTTTGGGTATACCCGTTACCCAAGGAGTTTCCATAAAAATATGTTCCATATCGGTAACACAGGTTCCTACGTCTTCAGCGGTGATGTATCTACCGTTAAGAGAATTTACAAACTGTCCAAATGCCCGAAACAATGCTTCAGATTTTTGTGTTTTGGGGTTACCAATGATGACCGCTTTTCCCCCACCAAGATTTAAACCACTTGCAGCCGCTTTATAGGTCATACCCTTTGAAAGGCGTAACACATCAATAAGGGCCTCCTCTTCGGATTTATAGTCCCACATTCTGGTACCCCCTAGGGCGGGACCTAAGGTGGTATTGTGAATGGCAATAATGGCTTTAAGTCCTACAGTTTTATCATAACAAAATACCACTTCCTCATGTTCGCCATACTTTTCTATTATCTCGAATGTTCCCATCATTTTTCTCCAAGTCCTCTAACCTTAAAAAGATGCACCAAACACACATCATTGACTGGATTTATTTAAACATAGTCAGCAAATCGGAAAAAAACAAATTTTACTCTCTTAGCTCTGGTGTCACTGATAGTCCTATGATTTTGTTTCCCCTAAGTACTTTTAATCGAACGGGTTCCTTTGGTTTTAAGGATTGTAAAACATAGACATAGTCATAAATGTTATCAATTTTAGCCCCATCAACTTCAATGATGATGTCTCCCGCCTGTAAGCCACCTTTTTGAGCGGGACTCGATTGGGAAACCCCAGAGATTTTCATCCCTTTAATATTTTCTTGAGTGTAATCGGGAATGGTCCCGATAAAAACCCGAAATTGCCTTCTTCCAAAAGATTTGCCACCAAAGGATTCAAATTTTTGATAAATCAACTTTTCCCGATTGGGAGCCGTATGGGCTAGTTCTTTAATTGTTGCTAAAGCAAAGTTAAGAATGCGCTCCATTCCTTCGAAATTAATGGTTTCTACGGTGTCTTGAGGGGTATGATATTCTGCATGAGGCTTTGTGAAAAAGCTAATGGTAGGGATTTCTTTTAAATAAAAACTTAAAGAATCGGTTGGCAAATAGGGATCTTCTTGTAATGTAACGCTCAAAATCCTGTTAGAAATTATGGGAGGTTCTAAGTAACGCTTCCACTCTTTTGCTGATCCCACCCCCTGGACTACTAAAGCGTCTCGCAAGCGGCCCACCATATCAAAATTAATATAGCCTAAAATGTCTTTGGTCGAAACCTCTTTTAAAAAATCTTGACTTCCCAACATGCCCATTTCTTCCCCAGACCAAAAGGCAATGACCAACGATTCCTTTAAGCCCTTATTGGTTTTTTTCTCTTGGCTCAACCGCGCTGCTATTCCCAGAAGTACTGCAACCCCGGAAGCATTGTCATCCGCTCCTACATGGGGTAACCCTACGTCATTATTTTTTGCTAACGATGTTCCGGTTTCCCCACGGCCCAAATGGTCCATGTGCGCCCCTAACACCCAATATTTTTTTGATGGATGAGAAAGAGGATCTAACCGCGCAATAACGCTCCTTCCTTCTTTTCTTTTTTCGATCAGATCTATGTGTGCACTGACTTCAACGTGACTGAGCTCTGATACGGCTCGATGTTCTCCTCGATCAAGTAACTTTTGCCATTGGGTAAGGTCAATATTCGAGTGCTTCACAATCATTGCAGCAATACGATCAGTAACGCTGAGTACGGGTAACCCAGCGGATTGTCCCACCCCATCCCTTGTGAGGTCAGCTAACTCTTTTTTGGATGGGGTTAGAGGACCTCGAGCCACCAATAGCCCAATGGCGCCTCGTTGTTTTGCTACAAGAGCCTTGTGATGGATTCTTGCAAAAGAACTTAGATACAACCTCTGTTTTACTGGAATGTCCTGCGGGATATCTCGCAACACCAATACCCATTTTCCTTTGACATCGATATCTTGGTAACTATTATAAGCAGGGTCTTCGATGGATCCTGGGGCCACAATACCATAGCCTGCAAAGGCTACCTTTGCCTTATCAAAGTTACCGTGTTCGGAAATACCAAAGGGAAGATAGTCTGTATTTAACGTTACCGATTGTTGTTCACCCTTTAACCATAGGTTTAAATGATTTTTTTCCCCCAGTTCTACATGAGACACAAAGGAAAATGTTTTAATGTAACCTTCTTTAAAAAAGGGTAACCAACCCATATTTTTTAGTCGATCACTAATTTCTTCAGCGATTAGTTTTTCTTCAGGACTACCCGTAAGCCTTCCTCCCATGGCGGGGTCTGCTAAGTAGGCTACTACCCTTTTCATGGTATTTTGGGCGGTTTGATGGTAACCCACGCGTAGCTCATGAGTGGTGGGAAGACGAGGACTCAAACCCAAAAGTTGTCGTGCTTTGGTATCGTCCCAATCAGCCATTACTAATTGTGATTCTCCCGTTGCTAGCCGACGGGTCCATACCAGGCGATTGCCATCAGGAGAAAAAACAGGAAGCCCGTCAAAATCTTCAAGATAGGTTACCCGAACAGGCTCTTTTGTTCCTTGAACATCAACAATAAATAATTCAAAATTCTGGTAACCCAACTTATTTGAGGTAAAGATCACATAGTCCCCAGAGGGATGAAAAAAAGGGGCCCAACTCATACTCTGCCATTTAGTCAGGGGTTTTTGATTGGAACCGTCGCGATCCATAATCCAAATCTCTGCGAAAGTTCCATTGGCATTAAAACGCCTCCATACGATTTTTTGTCCATCAGCACTAAAAAAAGGTCCTCCATCATAGCCCAAATGATGAGTGAGCCTTTTAAGAGAAGTTCCATCCACTCGCATTATATATAGCTCCATTTGGGAGCTTGGATCTTTTTCAAAAAGGGATTGTTCTTCTGCAGTTAGTTTATGCTTGTGTTCGTAGCCAGATCGATTGGATGCAAATAAAATCCACTGCCCATCAGGAGAGTAACTTCCTTCCGCATCATATCCTCGCGTTGAAGTCAACCGAGTCAATTTTTTTGTATTTAGGTCTAATTCAAAAATATCAAAAAACGGATCAAAGCTCCAACTATATTTACCCTTAACCGGCTTTGCACGCTCCTCAAGTTCTTTAGCGACCTCATTTTTAAAATTCGGATCTAAATGGGTACTGGCAAATAAAATCTTATTCTGATGGGGATGATACCATGCACAAGTTGTTTTTCCCCTACCCGTTGACAATAATCGCACCTGTCCGGTAACCAAGTCCATTTCGTAAATTTGGTAGAAAGGATTGTGCGGTTCTCTTTCTGCCTGAAAAACGAGCTTTGTACCATCTGAGTTAAAATACGCTTCCCCGGCTCGAGCTCCAAAGTAGGTTATTTGTTTTCTGTTAGTAATAAGTTTGGGATCATTCTGATCAATATTTGATTCAGCAGAATTTAACAAAAGCCGCACCAACAATATGTTAAACAAAAAAGTCATGGGCCCCATTTTTTATTTCATGGTAAGAAACAGTGTTAATTCTCGTCAATTATTTAAGGTTAATTAATAGTGATTTTGCAGAGTGATAAGAATAATTCTGGGTATTTTTAAACCAATCAGTCAAAATAATGATATGCAGAAATATCACATTCATGGATATCACATAATCTTTGGTAACCGTTTTTTCAATTTGGACACATTTTTATCTTTACTGCCTACCCATCAGGTGCGTCAGATCCAACAAGTGCATTCAAATCGAATATTTTGGACTCAGGATGTCCCAACAGAAATTACCGATAGTGTAACCCAAGGGGATGGGTTACTATCTCGATCTGCAAATGACGTTCTGGTAATAAGAACAGCTGACTGTCTTCCCATAGCCGTATACTGTTTAGGGGAAGAACCTTTTTTTGGAATTTTACACGCTGGATGGAGGGGTATTGCAGCGGGCATCATCCAGGAATGTATTCGTTTAATTGGTACCAAGAGGGCCAATTCAATTTATTTACACATCGGCCCTCATATTTTATGGGACTCTTATGAGGTATCCAGGGATGTGGTGGAGGCTGTCACTCACTCCCTGTCCATTCAACAAAAAGAACAATGCATCCGTTGGATTAACAAGGAAAAGGCAATGTTGAGCCTACAAAATGTTGTGATTGGGCAAGCAGAGGCTTTGGGTATTCCTCGCCAAAACATTATTGGATCAGAGATTGATACCTTTCAAAACGATTCTTTTTATTCCTATCGAAGGAATAAAACTAACCAGAGAAATATCAGTCTTATTTTTTATCAAAAACCGGAAACTGATCTCATGGCATTCAACTAACGTGTGACACTTACTGCTTGAGCCTTCAAGGTGCCAAAGGCCAACTTGGCCTGAATTTTAACAATGGTATGATAAGGGTCATCGGTAATCCAAATCAAAAAGTCTCCGATAGGGTTCATTTTGCCAGGAAGTTCTACTTGGGGTTTTAAAACGAGAGTTTTTATTGAAGTTCCAGATTCCATTAAATCTAAGCTGTCTTCCTTAATAATTTCTCCCCAAAAAATCATGTTCTTTTCATCACTTGTTACCCGAAAACCAAATTTTTGCCCAAGCTTCCAAGGGAACACGCGCAAATAAAAAAGGCTAGAAAATACGTCCTGACTGAATGGCTCAATTTTCCACTGTTGTTTTTTTTCTGATTCACCTTCCTCGGTAGCCTTTTTTTCCCAATAAAATGCTTCTAATGCGTTCCAATCAATAAAAAACCGAGCCTCTTTAACCTGCTTTGTTTCTTTTACTTGAAGTTTATAAAGGGACGGTAAAAGTGTTTCAAAATCTAGCATAGTTTCAAAACTGTCTTCCACCATGTAAATGCGAGAAAAAAAGGGGCGAGTCCAAATTTTGCCGTAAAAGTGATAATGTTTTCTGGAATTAACTTCAATAAACGGTTTAATCTCAAGCAACATGTTACCTGCTACCATTCCCATATAAGAGACTTCAAAAAGGGTTTTTTCACCAGGCACAAAAGGATCATTAATAGGACGTCTTCCCATAAACCCCTCTTGGCCTTCCAATTCCGGCTCATGACGAATTACCGGTTCCTGAGTAGTCGTTTCTGACTCTGGTTTGGTAGCCTTCCCTTTCCCTTTCTCTTTCCCTGTCCCTTTCCCTTTTACCTGTTCTTTACTTTGGTTATTTAAACGACTCTTTTCATTCTTTGATCTGCTTTGCTGATTGGAATTCATGGAAGTCCTCGCATTGTTACCTGCTAAATTGGTGGATGGAACGGTCTCTGATTCTAGCGATTTTGTATCTTGTTGAGGAGAGAACTCTTTGATCACAACCTTTTGATCAAATTCATTGATCTCCATGGGCGGTTTTCCCTCCATGAATTTGGGTCTCCGTAAGGCGCATCCTCCACCGGAAAGGATAACAAAAAAAAGGAGTGTTACCTTTAATTTGTATAGAGGGCCAATAGTGTTCAGCATAACATTATCGTTTCATTTTTAAAAGAAACAGCCAAGGAGTTTTCTCACTTTACTTGCTCAAGTGAGCAATAGCGGATCTTTTAAAAAAACGAAAAACTTTAAGAAACTACTTCCAACGTTTCCAACGTCGATGAATCCACATCCAATGTTCTGGAACCTTAAGGATCATCCTTTCGATTTGGGAGTTAAAAAGATGAACTAAAGCTAGGTTTTGCTCCATAGCATCTTGATGACTTAAGGCGTTTTGTACCTTTTCATCTTCAAAAAACACAGGAGGCATAAAATGAATCTCATAGCAATGGGCACCTTCATAGCCAAAGCACGGTACAATAGGAGC
>JANWYU010000072.1 GCA_025055135.1 Pseudobdellovibrionaceae bacterium
TTTTGACGAATTAATTCTTTTTGCTTTTACTGTGTTTATATTTTTTGTTGGGTGTTGTGTTCTTCCTTCGGCACATTTCGTTCTTGGCGTTATGTTGTTTCCTGGGTGTGTTTTTGGGGGGGGGGTGGAGGTTGGGGCGTATTGTGAATTACGAAGTCATGTTGTACTTGAGCCCTTTACACGCCTTGGGCGTAGTTGTTTGATTCATGCCCATGCGGTTTTGGGGGCCGATGGCTTTGGATTTTTTCCGTTGGAAAATGGGATGCCTTTAAAAATACCTCAAATTGGGCGGGTGGTTATTGGTGATGAGGTAGAATTAGGGGCAATGGTTACGGTGGATCGGGCTACCTTGAAAACGACGAGCATTGGAGAGGGTACCAAAATGGATAATCATGTTCATATTGGGCACAACTCTCAGATAGGGAGATTTGGGCTTTTTGCGGCAGGTTTTATGTGTGCCGGTTCGGTCAAAATAGGAGATTATTTTCGTTGTGGAGGGGATGTGGTAGTGGCCGACCATGTGAGCATTTGTGATCATGTCACTGTAGGAGGTAGATCGGCGGTTACCAAGGATATTACGGTTCCTGGTGCCTACTTGGGCTATCCTTTAGAGCCATGGCATCAGGGGCTTAGAAACTTACAGCAACTCACTCACTTAACAGAAATGCGTAAAGAGTTAAATCGGTTAAAAAAACGACTTGATTGAGCTGAATAACAAACTGAAGATACGGTTAAGTCAATTATTTGAGAAAAAAAGGGAGCTGTCATGAGCTATTCTTTTTATAAAATCCTCCATATTTCAGGAATTGCCTTATTTTTTTTGGGTTTGGGTTGGTTTATTATATTAAATAAAGTGCAAACCAAGGAGGTAAGTCGTTTTTGGGGCGGAGTTTTTCATGGTTTAGGATTGCTCCTCCTGTTTGTTTCTGGGTTTGGATTGGCCGCTAAATTGGGATTTTTTAGTCAAATTCCTAATTGGATGTTTATAAAAATTCTCATATGGATTGCCCTTGCTGTTAGTATTGTGGGTTTTAGAAAATATCCGAGACTATGGCTTTTCAACTTGCTTTTAATTTGGGCCCTTTTCACAGGAGCCCTTTTTTTGGTAACCATGAAGCCCATTTAGCTTCTATCTTTTTTAGATCTTAACTAAGAGAGTCTTTAATCAATGTCAGAAATTGTTACTCGTGAAATTGCTCGTCGTCGAAGTTTTGCCATCATTTCCCATCCTGATGCTGGCAAAACCACGCTAACAGAAAAGTTGCTTTTACAAGGTGGCGTTATTCATGAAGCCGGTGAAGTTCGAGGAAAGGCAGGAACTAAAAATACCACTAGCGATTGGATGGAGTTGGAGAAGCAGAGAGGGATTTCAGTAACAAGCTCTGTGATGACGTTTGACTTTAAAGGATTACGAATCAATTTGCTTGATACTCCGGGACACAAAGACTTTTCAGAAGATACCTATCGAGTTCTTATGGCGGTAGACTCAGCCTGCATGTTAATTGATGTGGCAAAGGGCGTTGAAGAAAGAACACAAAAACTCTATGAGGTATGTCGTTATCGCAGAATTCCGATTTTTAC
The DNA here is from genome assembly GCA_025055135.1 of Pseudobdellovibrionaceae bacterium. GTDB lineage: Bacteria > Bdellovibrionota > Bdellovibrionia > Bdellovibrionales > Bdellovibrionaceae > JANWYU01. The sequence goes on from JANWYU010000072.1 coordinate 1,582, forward strand.
TTTTATTAATAAATTAGATCGAGAGGGAAAAAATCCTTTACAGCTGATTGATGAAGTAGAACAAACTCTTCAAATGTCTTGTTGTCCTTTAACATGGCCTATTGGTATTGGTGATCGATTCATGGGAATTTATCATCGATTGAAAAAACAGTTTATCCTTTATGATCAAAGAAGACTGGAGAACCCTCCGCTAGTTTTTTCTTATGATCATCCTGATTTTCGTCAATGGTGGGATAGAATTCCTAAGGATATTGCAGAAAAGGTAACGGAGGAGCTAGATATTATAGAAAATGTGTTACCTAATTTCGATGAAGAACGGTTTTTGAGTGGCCATTTGTCTCCTCTAACGTGGGGCTCTGCCAAACAAAATTTCGGGGTTGATATCTTCTTAGATTTTTTTGTGCAATTTGCCCCATCTCCCTTGCCGCGAAGAACTGAGGAAGGTAATCAGGTTGACCCCTCTGCTAATTTTTTTTCTGGTTTTGTATTTAAGATTCAAGCAAACATGGATCCTAGACACCGAGATCGAGTCGCGTTTATTCGTATTTGTTCGGGACGTTTTGAAAGAGGAATGAAGGTTTATCACTCTCGCTTAAATCGAGAAATACGTTTAACCTATTCCAATCAATTTCTTGCACAAGATCGTGAAACTTTAAATGAGGCTTTTGCCGGTGACATTATTGGGGTTACTGATTCGGGAAATTTTGCCATCGGAGATAGTGTGTCTTCAAGTGGTCCAGTGCGTTTTGAGCCCATTCCGCGCTTTACTCCTGAGTTATTTTGTCGGGTAACAGTAAAGGACGCTTTAAAAAGAAAAAAAATGATAGATGCCATAAGGCATTTAGCCGAAGAAGGGGCTATCCAATTGTTTGTTGATCCTGCAGTCGGGCCAGGAGACCCTATTCTGGGTGCAGTGGGAGAACTGCAATTTGATGTTTTGTTATTTCGTTTGCGAAATGAATATGGCTTAGAGGAAGTAAGCCTTCAGCGCTTAACCTATACTGTGGTTCGTTGGCCACGAAGAGGAGAGGTTCCGGTAACTCAATTAAACGGAAATTTTCGCATTTATTATGATATGTCAGGTCATCCTGCTATTTTATTGAACGAGCTGTGGGACCTCAAATGGGCGGAAAAAGAGAATCCTGATGTTGTTTTCCTTCCTACCCCATTTTAACCTTCCAAAAGTTGGTTTTTTTCTGTAAGGTAACACTTAGTTATAAAGGATTATTAGGCGCAGAGCCGATAGCCACACTGGGGGCAAAATTTATGATTCTTCTCAATTTTCTCTGAACATTGGGGACAAAGAGAATCAGTCTTATCCGTTACTAAGTTGGTTTGTTCGTTAAAATCAACGAACCCCTTTTGATTTAGTTTATCGATTTCGTGTGAAATCCTCCATGCCGATAGCATCCTCTCTAATTCAGGAACCTCAAGCTCTAGAAGTGATTCTTGATTGTGAGTAACACGCTTTAATAATACACCCTTATTTTCTAAACGTAGCTGGTGATCGGAACTAAACTGAGTATTCAATGTCTTCTTTAATTGTTCATTTAATTTGTTAATGGCTATTCGAGCATTTCCCTTGTGCGAAGGGTCTTTTTTGGCTAGTTCTAAGATGATTTCGATCATCTTAAAGATGAACTCTTCATAGCGGACCACATGGGCCTTATCTGGTCTGAAGTAGTAGTATTGATAAAATTCCGAAAACCATTCAAGAAATTTAATATCTAAGAATTGTACTTCTAAAATGACTTCAGCTCCTTCAGGATCATCTGGGGGTGTTCCCATAATAATTTCTGCTAAACCAATTTTCTTCAAAATCTGAATGGCAAATTCACATCTTTTGGGAGGTTCATCAAACATTTTATGGAGGTAAAGTTTTAACGATGGCCACTGAATGGTAACAACAGTTTTTTCTGAATTAGGTAGGCGATGCGTTTGCCCCTTATTAACGCTAGCAACATAGAGACTCATAAAGCACTTAGCAATTTTATCCTCAGGAAATGGGACCGCCTGCTGTTCTAATTTTAAAGCCTTCAGTTCGTTAAATAAGAATTTGTGTTTGTCCAGTGATAATTTAACGATCATTTTGAAAACTTGTGATATGGTATCTAATTGATTTTTTAATTGTTCAACGGGTATTTGAAGAACTTTGGTTTCTTGAATAGCTACCGCTTGGTAGGAATGAATGTTAACTCCTGATAAAGCCTGCTCACCTAAAATGGTGGGAACTTGGCTGATGGGTAGTTCGATAAATTTATTGTTTTTTACCCATCCTAAGCTGATTTTACCAGACTGAACAAAATAAATATGGGAGATTTTTTCATTTTCTTTAAATATAACCTCATTTTTTTGATAGGTTCTAATTTCATTCATTAAGATCTCCTAGCTGAGATTCTTTCGAGTTATTTTTTTTAAGGCATAAATTAAGGTCCAAAAGGGGGCGATTTTTTCTAATGCTTGAACATCGAGGGTTACAAAGACTTGATTGTTTTCCATAAATTTATCACCAATAACTTTTTTCTCTATGAGTGTATTGACATCATCAATGCGGATCACATCTCCCAATTCTCGCATTGAATCATTTTGTACATCGGTTAGCGATAGTTTGGTCGTACCATCTGAAGTTTGAGTATTTTGCTTTTTGGCAAAGTGGATTAATCCATTTAAAATGCGCAGTTCCTTTTCTTCAATGGTGGCTCGTTCTTCTTCTTTTTGAAACAAGTAACGATTATACCACTCTACGAATTCAAAGAAAAATGAAACATTAAAAACGGTAACTTTCTGGTTACCATCACCAGTGCTTTCTGTTTTTAACAGGTTCTGTGCGGCAAGAACCTCGATCATTTTGTTCATTTTATGAGTAGGCTCTTGAAATACTTGAATGGTATATTTGCGAATAATAGAACTATTAATTTCATGACCGTGTTCCGAAGGTTTGCCGAATTTTTCGGTAACAAAGGCAAAGATGGACATAAGCTTCGTTATGGTGTGAGGAGGGAAAATAATATCATCTTCCCCGGTAGCTTGTTCTAGTTCCTTTATGCGCTGATTGGCTTTACGAAGATGTTCATTTACTGTTCGCATAATGGCCTTTGTCCATTCTGGGAACTGACTGAACTGAGTGTGTAAGGCCTTGTAAGGTAACACAATTACCTCTCCATCTTTGGAAGCGCGCACGCTGGCTGATCGAGGTTTATTGTCAAAAAAGGACATTTCTCCCACCATCGCTCCTGGACCGAGTTCCGCGAGCTTTATCTCTCCACTACCTTTGGTTTTGATCACCTCAAATCTTCCTGATTTGACAACATACATGGCATCCGGAGCATCCCCCTCTTTAAAAAGGAATTCCCCTGAAACGAGCTTTTTTACGGCGCTACCCATATAGTTTAGTTTACGTAAAATCAGGGATGGAAATAATGGATTTTAACGGTAGCTAGACCAAAGGTATGTGATTTAAACTCCAAACCGTTTGATTTCCTGTTCCTAAGTCTTTTACTGTCAATTTATCTTCCCGTAACTCGTCTGGACCTAAAAAAGCCACCAAAGAGAAGCCCCTTTTTTCAGCCTTTTGGATTCTCTTAGCGATTTTCCCATCAGACATGAGTTCACACCGCCATCCTGCCTTACGCAAACGTTGGGCGATTAAAAGGGCCTGATCGTTGGTGATTTGATCCAGGGGTAATATAGCAATTGATGGAGGTAGTGGGTAACTCCATGATTTTTTTTGCAAAATCAAAAGTTCTATCCGTTCAACTCCAAGGGCCCATCCTACCGCTGGAGTGTGGGGACCTCCCATTTCTTCCACTAACTGATCATAGCGGCCCCCTGAAAGAATGGCTGACTGGCTACCCAAACGATCTGTGGTAAATTCAAAAACACTATGATGGTAATAGTCAAAGCCTCTTACCAAATAAGGATTCACTTCAAACGGAATTCCAAGTAGGGTTAATCCTTTTAATACCTGATCAAAAAAGGCTTTAGAAACATCATTTAAGTGATCTTTTAGTAGAGGGGCTTGTTTTAGAATTCTGCGATCGTTTTCGTCTTTTGAATCAAAGATTCTTAGCGGATTTTTTTCGAGACGTAGTTTGGATTCGGGTGATAACTGCTCACGATGTTGCATGAGATAATCCACAAATAAAGCTCTGTGGCACCTTCTTGAATCAGAATCCCCCAAACTGTTTATTTCTAGGCGACACACATCACTGATACCTAAATCAATTAAAATCTCGTAGGCCAAGGCAATGGTTTCAACATCACTCCAAGGATCACGATATCCTAAGGCTTCCACCCCAATTTGATGAAATTGTCTTAAACGGCCTTTTTGGGGACGTTCATGGCGAAACATGGGCCCGTAATAAAAAAATTTTTGAGGAAGGTGTTGGATCAAATCGTTGGCAATCAGGGCGCGCACTACACTGGCAGTACCCTCTGGTCGAAGGGTAACGGAATCACCACTACGATCGGTAAATGTGTAAGTTTCTTTTTGAACAGCATCTGAAGTCTCACCCAAAGTGCGATGAAAGACTTCGCTAGATTCCAACAGAGGAGTACGCATTTCTTGATAATTAAAGCGGGAGAACCATTTGCGACACACGGTTTCGATTTGATGGAATAGAGCTGCTCTTTCACCCCAAATGTCCTCCATACCGCGTAAAGGTGGTATCCCGCTTTTCATACTAAATGCTTTTCTAAAAACTGATTGAGGGCTTCTGGATTTAGAGGCTTATAAAACAAGCCGTTACCCTGTAACAAATAAACTTGGTGTTCACTCACTTCGTCAAAACCGGTCATCATATATACCGGTGTATTTGGGTCGTTCTTGCGATAGTACTTCAAAAAATCAAGACCATTTTGTCTGCCCAACCGATAATCACATAGAATGAGATCAAACTGATGTTGGGTTGTCTTCATCACTGCTTCGTCCACTGACGAAGCTTCTTCCACCAAGAAGCCCAGGGAGCTAGCAAGCTCTCCAATCCATTCACGATTATCTATTTCATCGTCGATAATTAACAATTTTTTTTTCATGAATTGGTTTGAGTTTTTCAAAAGTTCCTGAGGCAGTCAATGCCTCGATCTTTAGCGAGAATGTAGAAGGGCAGCAACACAGTTTTGTGGTTTGCATTTGTGGTTTTGAAACACGGCTAGCCAAAGGGGCTGAGAGGGAGTGACGATTGATTCAGATTTCATTAAAGTAAGCAAAAAATCTTTTTTAAGGAGGAAACTATGGCATCATTTACGTTACGTGAGTTACCGTTTTCCAAACAAGGGATTCCTGGTTTTTTATCGGCGGAGACCATTGAATTTCATTATGGAAAACACCATCAGGGCTATGTAAATAAGCTTAATGAACTGCTGCCAGGCTCTGGCTTTGAAGGATCCTCCCTTGAGGACCTTGTACTGAAGGCTCAGGGTGCATTGTTTAATAATGCTGCGCAAGTTTGGAACCACGATTTTTATTGGTTGGGTTTGAGCCCAAGTCCCCAAAAACCAGGTCCTATGATGCAAAAGTTAATCAATATGTTTTGGGGTAATGAAGCCTCTTTTCGTAAGGAATTCGAACAAAAGGCCACCACTCTTTTTGGGTCGGGATGGTGTGGGTTGGTTTGGAATCCTTCCCATAAACGGACGGAAATTGTGCAAACCAGTAATGCGGAAAATCCCATGCGCCAGGGGCTAGTACCTTTGCTAACCTGTGATGTGTGGGAACACGCCTATTATATTGATTATCGCAACAGCCGACCGAATTATTTTGCAAAATGGTGGGATCACATTAATTGGGATTTTGTTGAATCGTTGTTAAAAAAACATAATGTGACCGTTTAGATAAAGTTTCAAAGTCTGCTATGGTTCACCAAAAGCCCCGTAAAAAACTATTTGGGACCGACGGGATTCGTGGTGAGGCGAACGTGTGGCCCATGGTTCCCGAAGTCATTGTAAAGGTAGGTCAGGCTCTGGGTTATATTCTCAAGCGTCAGCCGCTGCCTTATGAGGCCAAGGGCCCGGTTAAGGTAGTTATTGGAAAGGATACCCGTTTGTCGGGGTATATGATTGAGCAGGCTATGGCAGCGGGCCTGAATTCCATGGGAATTTATGTCTATCTGGTAGGCCCGTTACCAACTCCGGGTATTGGGTTTTTAACCCGTAATATGCGGGCTCATGCCGGGGTTGTGATATCAGCGAGTCATAATCCATTCAAAGATAATGGAATTAAAATCTTCGGTTACGATGGATTTAAAATTGATGACAATGTGGAAGAAGAAATTGAACGCCTGGTTTTTGAAGAGGATCTTACTCGCTTTTTGGTAACTGGCGATCAAGTAGGGAGAACCCGTCGTATTGATGATGCTCAAGGGCGATATGTGGTTTTTGTAAAATCTACGTTTCCTGAGCATCTTACTTTGGATGGAATTCGCATTGTTTTAGATACAGCCAATGGGGCGTGTTACCAGGTAGCGCCCCGTATTTTTGAAGAATTGGGAGCGGAGGTTATTCAACTTGGTTTAAATCCCAA
>JANWYU010000075.1 GCA_025055135.1 Pseudobdellovibrionaceae bacterium
AGGGAGAAGTTCAGCGTTTGGCAGAAAAAACCAATCAATTTGACATTCAAGTCGCCCCAATTATGGAATATCCTTTTAATCTACAGTTACCAGAGCGAAAGGCATTATTAAAGGGGGCAGATGGCGCCCTTTGGGCTCAGATTTTAAAGCAAAAAAATCAATTTCGTCTTCAGGTTTTCTTGTTTGACCGCCAAGGGGATTTATTTTTAAAGGAGGAAGATTTTATCCAGGAGGAGCCTACATTATCCCATGTTACCCAAAAGATGCATGAAGTTTTGTCTCGACTTTTTTCCCGCTTACCATATCAGGGATGGATTATCGGTAAGAGGGGGCGATTGGTAACATTGAATTTTGGAAAAAATCATGGAGCTCAGGAAGGACAAGAAGTGAGAGTGGTTATCGTAACCCACTTGCGCCGACATCCTGTTGACCGATTTGTTACCGAGTTCGAAGTGGATACGGTTGGACGCATTTTGATTCAAAAAGTGGATAAAGAGATGAGCTTTGGTAGCCTAATTAGTGAACGGTTTGAAAATTTAGTGCAAGTGGGCATGAAAATTGAGGCTCAACCAGTTAAAACCTATCCACCTTTGCTCTTAACTCAAGAAGGGACATTAGTTGATCTTAACCGAGGTAATCAGAATGTTGGATTGATTTTAGGGGATAAATTTCAGGAACATGTAAGCAAAGAACCTCAGTTTGGACGGGTAACGGCGGCTACCGGATTTAGTCATGTTGATATTTCCAATCAATTATCAATTAGAGGAGAGATAGAAGGCAAGAATTGGTTTTTGCCTTTTTTAAGTTTATCAGGAGAATTGTGGCTGACATACAATTGGGTGGGAGAACTAGAGTTAGTCAGTCACTTGGGGGCTATCAATGTGACAGGAGTGAATATCGCCACTCCTCATTTGTCGTATCAAAATCACCTATTCCTGATCGGGGGTCATTATCGATGGTATTTTGGAGAGGAAAAAGAAAATAATTTTGGTTACCTAGGTCTTAGATTTTTTATGAACCACCATGGGGTTCAAGAAACCAGTTCTTATGATTTTACGTCCTACCAAGGATCTGGAATTAACTTATCCTCAGGGATACGCTACGCCTTTCCTGATTCAGGATGGGGTGTGCTAGGATTTATTGATTGGCCGATTTGGGGTCACTTTTCTGAGTCTCCAGTAACTTCTGGTAACCCACAAGGCTTTCGGCGATTTGCGTTTGGTTGTATTTTTGAAACCTTTTTCTCCCCCCGGCGCTCTTTTTATTTAGGTTTCAAAAGACATCACCTCAGTTTACATTTTGCCGGATCCGGGAGTCGACCTGAGACAGCATCTTTGAGTTTACAAGATATTCATCAATGGTTTGCGGGGTTAAATTTTTACTTTTAACTGTTTTAAAAAAGGCTTATTTTGAGTTCCTAACTAACAAACATGAGTGTTTCATTTTGAGATAATCTGAACGTTCTGTACATCTCTTAAACTGAAATCGGGTAAAATCAAGGCTGGGCTAAAATCAAGAAGGTTAAAGATTTGGTTATGATCACCGAGCTTTCCATTAATTAGCGATTGTTCAATGTGAAAGTTAGTGAAGGAAAGCAAGTAAACAGCTTTCTTAGCAAAATAAAGGAAGGGATATGGGATCGATCATTTCATTTCCAAGGCAAAAGTTGGTAGATTTTCCGAAACCAAATGAATCACTAGAATCACCATCGCAATCTTTAGCAGAGGAATCCGCAGCATTGGATACAGGGCAGGGCTTTTCGCCCCCTGTGGATGGAGACTTGTCGCGCTCTGAGGCTGAAGGGGCGCTTCCTTCTAACGTGATAATGGTAGCAGATCGCTTTCTTAAGTCGCCTCAACAGGAGCGAAGGCAGGCGAAACGAGTGATTTTATCTCATTTTGTTTCTTGTCATGCTTTGTTACCAGGATCAGGGTTGATTCCGGTAATGGTGAGGGATGTTGATGATCAAGGTTTATCCTTTGAAATGGATGCGTTCTGGGGGGCCTTTCAACGCCATGAACACGTAGAATTACGTTTTTATCTTGATGGCAACACCTATTTTCAGGTTATAGTGGAAATCGCCTACAGTAATCTAGACCGAAGTCAGGGATGGGCCCGCCATGGAGGTCGTTTTGTAAGTGACTCTTTTAACCGAGAGGCCGTCTATCATTTCATTCAGTTTTTAAAAACAGTGGCAGTTTCTCTTCGTACTGATAAAGGTGAACGCGTTGTTTCTCATCTCATTTCTTAATAAAAATAATTAGACAAAAAGTCCGCCTTTCGCTGTTATGAAAATGGAAGGCTTTCATCCATGGGAGGCGGGTCTTGGCCAACAAAAATGAACAGGTTACTAACAAAAACCATAAGCGTCGCAAAATTGTTGTTGATACCAATGTAATATTATTTGATGCCCTTGCCATTACCAAGTTTCATAATGTTGATGTTCACATTCCTATTTCGGTTATTGAGGAGGTAGATAAGTTTAAGCGAGACTTAGGGGAAAATGGTCGCAACGCTCGTCAGTTTAGTCGTTTTATTGATACCTTGCGCGAGCGGGGCTCTCTTGCTGAAGGAGTAGCTCTTGATGGATCTGATGTCATTCTTTTCATCCATGCTGATTACTCCACTGGAGGGCTACCTGCCGATTTTGACATTCACAAGGCGGATAATCGTATTTTAGCAACGGCCATGATGCTGCAAAAACAGCATCCCAAGTCACGGGTTGAGCTAATTACCAAAGACATTAATTTACGGATTAAGGCAGATGTTTTGGGGATCGTTGCTAAAGATTACGAGCCTGAAGGAGTTACTAATGAACATCTTTATGAGGGTTACTTAGAAATCGAAGTAACCCCCGAGGAAATGGACGTGTTTTATCAAGAAAGGTCTCTTGAAATTAATCGAGTCAAACTATTGGCAAATCAGTATTTGATTATGAAAAATCAAGCCCAGCCCAATCAGTCGGCTTTAGGAAGATATTCCCAAAGGGAAGGGGCAGTGGTTCCGTTAGAGTTACCACCGGGCGGAGTGTGGGGTATCCATGCTCGTAATGTGGAACAGTCTTTTGCCTTAGATGCTTTATTGAACGATGAAATTCTTTTTGTTTCCTTGGTAGGCAAAGCGGGTACGGGAAAAACCTTACTGGCCCTGGCAGCAGGTCTTCATAAGACTTTGGATGAGGGGGTGTTTCAAAGGTTGCTTGTTAGTCGTCCGATTTTCCCTATGGGGCGAGATATTGGTTACCTTCCTGGAGATATCGAACAAAAACTGAATCCCTGGATGCAGCCGATTTTTGATAACGTAGAATTTCTGATGGGAGCTGATAAGAAAGCGGCAGGTCGAGCTCAAGAATTGATCAATCAAGGCATGTTAAATATTGAACCTTTAACGTATATTAGGGGTCGGAGTATTCCTAAGCAGTATCTCATTGTTGATGAATCGCAAAATTTAACCCCACATGAGATAAAGACCATTGTGACTCGTGCTGGTCAGGGGACTAAAATTGTTTTAACAGGAGATATTTATCAAATCGATAATCCTTATGTGGATTCAGTGAATTCGGGGCTAACCTATGCTGTGGAAAAATTTAAGGGCTTCCCCATTGCTGCTCACGTAACCTTAACAAAAGGTGAGCGTTCAGAACTTGCGGAGTTAGCGGCAAACATTTTATGATGGGAAGAGTTTATTTGGGGGGCTGAAGCACATGGGCTTTAAAGCGGGAGATTCTGCTATTGAAGAGGTGGAAGTTACCGATCAGGCAGTAAGGCAATTTGCAGAGATTACGGGGGATAACAATCCGGTTCACTTAGATGATGAATATGCTCGTACCACTCGCTTTGGAAGGAGGATTGCTCATGGTATGTTGACTGCGGGGTATATATCCCGCGCGCTTGCCAAGCATTTTGGTCAAGGTGGTATTTATTTATCTCAGACTTTAAAATTTCTACAGCCGGTTTTTATAGGCGATCAATTGGAAATCCATTTAAAAGTGCTCAATGTGCGACAAGAAAAGGGTA
>JANWYU010000100.1 GCA_025055135.1 Pseudobdellovibrionaceae bacterium
AGTGCGCCGAACATCATCCAAATCGGAATTGTCTCTGACGTTACTGTACAATCACTATGACGGTAACTTCGCTAGTCAAGGAGTTTATAAATGGGCACCCAATCGTTTTGTCGATCTTTTTCTTAGGCTAGAAAAAGTACAAAAGACTCAAAAGGGCGTTTTATCACAATATAGTGATACGGAACGAATCAGCTTGGGCATGGAAATTTTAATGGCCTATCTATAATTTCACTTAAAAGGACCAATATTCAATAAACTGGGTTTCACCCAGATTAAATTGGGGGAGGACAAATCCTTTAAGGCTAATAGGAATTACTGCGGAGTTGAGGTCAAAATACAACGGTATGCCCCAAACATTTTGGACGTATAGGGAAAGAATTTTTTGAAATATTTCTTTTCTTTTCTCTTCGGAGAACTCGCGCTCTAGCTCTTCGATCAGTCGATCCAATTCTTTGTGACAAATACCAGAATAGTTTTGGCCCGACCAATTGTTTTTTTCTGATGGAATGTTGTCACATGTAAAACGCCGTCGATACGTTTCCTCTGGGAAGGTAAGCCAGCTGTACAGAACCAAATCTTTAAAATTTCTCTTGCGCAGAATTTCCCCAAAAAAATTCCGGGCAATATCATATTTTAGTTCGAGCTCGATGCCTAAGTGTTTCCATTGATCTTTAAGACGATTCAGTACGAGCTCTCGAGTTTTGTTTCCAGCAGTTGTTCTTATTTCGAGTTTTAGCTTTTTTCCATTACGGTAACGAAAGCCATCATTATTTTTTACCCATCCCATTTCTTCAAGAAGTGAAGCTGCTTTCTGTAGGTTGAATTCGTAACCCGATGGAAGCTTCGATTGGTCAGGAAACCAGGGATCTGATGGGGGTAGAAAATGATGAGGATAACGAACATTTTTTTGTGGAAATAAAAAGTCCAAGAGTTCTTTCCTGTTAATTCCCAAAATTAGAGCCTTTCTAAAGTTGACTTGCCCAAGCCACTCGTGGTCTAAGTTGAACTCGATGTGTTCGAAAAAGCTACTGGGGGCATATACCACCTGGTACCTGGGATTGTTTTGTGATTTCAAACGGTTCTCTATCATATATGATTGCTGAAAAGAAATACCTAATGAAGAAATCATATCGATGTTACCCGAAAGTAAATTAGTCTCCAAGGTGGCGGTATTGGGAATAATTTTTAAAATAATTTTATCGAAATAAGGAGATTTGCCATAAAAATATTTGTTTTTTGTAAAAACCAGGTCGGATCCTAACCGATACTCTTTTATTTGATAAGGACCATTGGCTAATCCTTCTTTGGTTGGAGCAATAGAAAAAAAGGAATTTTTTTCGTACTGCGAAGGGGTGTGTCCTTCCTTTAAGTAGATGGGCTCTTCGATATGGGCTGGGATCGGACGAAACCAGGTTAGATGAGAAAAATCCCAGCGCGGTTTTTCATAAATGAAATGGCATATTTTGGGTTGTTTAGGGGCCCATTTAATTTCTTTTATTGAACGAAAGATTTCTTTTTCTCTAACAGCCACATTAGGATCTAAAGCAACCTGTCTGGTAAAGGCGAGATCTTTACAAGTAATTGGAGTACCATCATTCCATCTGGCGTTTTCTTTCAAGGTCCAAGTAACAACTAAAGTTTTTTGAGATTTTTTAGAGGCTGTTTGGGTCATTTCCCACTTTGCTTTTTTGTTACCAAAAGATGGAATTTCTGCGGCAAGATCGGGCTGAGGATTATTGTTTTGATCGAACTTCACTAGTGCCCGATTAGTGAGACCCAACACATAAAAGCTTGAGGCTGTAGTGGATAACAGGGGATGGATTGACTCGAATTCCTGACTAATCCCAATAACAAGAGTTGTTGGGTTAGATACTGCTTGATTAGGTTCTTTAGCAGCAGTACTCATCCGATTTAATAAGTTTAATTGAAGAATCATTAAAAAATAGAAGATCTTTCTTCTTTTGAATAATGACATGATCATGTTATTTATCTTACTAAAAAAAGCCTATGGCAAATAAAAACCGATAGAACAGAAGCTTGCCTACTTCAGATAACAAAGCGAATGTTTGCGTTTCGCTTTCAGAAGCGGGTACAGAACACGGAATGAGGGTAAATTGGTCTTGTTTGTGGTGTTTAGAGAAAGTAAGCAAAGCTCGTGGCATATGGGTTTGAGATGTAATGAGAAAAAAGGAATGACATTGTAATTTTTCTAACATTAGGTAACTATTTTGAGCGTTACCGTAGGTTGTTTGGCTTTGACTCTCCAAGTGAATGTTAAAAAGACCTGGGTTATAAATCACATCAGGCCAGCTAAT
>JANWYU010000142.1 GCA_025055135.1 Pseudobdellovibrionaceae bacterium
TAGATGGTCTTGCCTATTGGCCCCTTAGTGAAGAGGAATTTTTTGGAGAGCTCCATACAGATTGGGATACAGAATTAAATCGCTACCATTGGGTGATTCAACTCGATTCAGCCTGTCAATACGGTTATGATAGCAGTAATCCAATCCGTTCAGAAAGTCCCGAAGAAGCCCTTAAAATCAACCAACGGTTACACCAAATTTGGTCACGGCATCCTCGGTATTTTCGCATTCCCTCTCACTTCCAATTTATAAAGAAGATTCGTTTTGCTGAGTTTCTGATACACCAAATTCTACGCGGACACTCTTTAGAGACTATTAAAGGTCATTTAGCCCGTTTTTTAAATAGTTGAGTAACCAAGGCCTTCAAATCAGCCTCTAAAATATTTTGACTGCCTCGGCCCGAAGACTCTAAAGCTTTGTTTTGGATCAGTATCAGTTCGCGGCGGGCGTGGATAAATTGTGGATCTAGGGCTAACGCCTTTTCAAACGCCTTGACCGCCTGATCATAGTTACCTTTTAGTTTCTGAAACAATCCATACACCAAATAATACAATGCTTCATGTTTGTCCTCGGGTGGAATTTTTAACATTTCTTCGCCAACTAGCCGTATCAAGGCTTCTTTTTGAGCGTTGGTACAATCAATTAAAAGCTTAGCCCAAATATAATGAAGACGTAATTTTTCAACAGGCACATCAAAACTTAGAGCTTTATGAAATTTGGATAATGCATCCCGAAACCGACCCCGATTTAATAGCTCTTTGCCCTCTTCGAAAAGCTGAAAAGCTTCGGCCTTTTTCTTATCATAATCTGAAGATTTGCCGCCCCCCCCCACATCGAAGGAACCAGCCTTAAGTTGTTGAAAGAGACGCATGGCTTGTTTCGCCTTATCCCTTAATTCTAATTGATTCGAATGTTGATAAGGTAACAAAAAGCTCTGCACTAACAAGGTCAAATCATCAATAGCAATGTTTTGATGCATATCCATAAACATTTTGGCCACCGCAACTACCGACCCTTCATTTTTCAGAGCGTAGATGAACTCATCAAGAACAGCTATTTCATCTGAAAATTCAGCAACGTCCCTTTCCTGTAAGTAAACAATCCCCTTAGCTAGTAACAAATACAATTGTTTTAGTAACAGCTCTTGTTGAGACCTGTAGCTCTTCAACAACATGAGAACGTATTTTTCCGACAAAATCTCTTGAATGGTATCAGGATAATCCCGAACAATGGGTAAATGGGCAATCTTCTTAAGATCTTGTTGACAACACTCCGCTTGAGTAACAATGGAGCATCTTAACGAAATCAGCTGTGCTCTAATCCAATTAATGCTTACTTTTGAACTAATCCAATCGTGCAAATAAAGGTTTAGCAAATGTTCATCTATGTAAGGTGACCTCAAAGGAATTTCATGGGGAACAAAATTAAACTTAAAATCTTCAGCGATGATTAACCGACTTAACCGCAGGCTCATTTGCTCACTGATACCAATGTCTAAAGCATGGGGGCTTAACAAATGATGTTTAATGAGCCTGTCTCCAATCCGCATCTTAGATTCCCCCGTAGCCGCAAAATCTAAATCTGCAGGCAAAACAAAGCCCTTTTCCAGTAATAATGTGCCCAAAATTGTTTTCTTATCGTCAATGTCGACCCCTATAATTTTACCGTCGGAAAAAGTAACACCATAAATCTGATTATCGACACCTTGTAAGTTTAAAAAACCAGTCATCCTCTGCTCAACCAAAAGATTAAATACAAAAGGTAAATCATAACCATGCACAAATTCAATTTCTTCTAAAATTTTACGAACCTGACGTTGATCCCTCGATTTGTGACTAAAAATTTGATAAACCAAAACACGATCATTAAAAATCTTTTGACGATGGGTATTCGTAGAGGATCCGGTCGGTTGCGGTAGAAGCTTAAAGAGCTCTTCAAAGTCAAACGGTTTAATCAAAAAGCCATGAGCTTTAGTGGAGGCAAGGCTTTCTTTCATAAAAACCGAATCATTAAAAATACCGCTAATAAAAATCACTTTGGTTTTCTTTAAGTCAATTCGGGCTCGATGTTCTTTAAAAAAATCAATTCCACTTTTGCCAGGCATTAGGCAATCGATAACAATAGCCTCAAAGGACCCGGATGAAATCTCCTCCAATGCAGTATCCAAATTATCACAGAAAATTACATCGTATCCAACCTTCCGAGAGAACGCCTCCCTAGCTGCGTTCAAAAAACCACTATCATCATCAATAAAAAGCACTCTAATTTGATCCATTACTTGCGATTAAGAAATTTAAAATACTTACTTTCAATCACATCAAGCTCCATGATGTTACCATTCTGATCTTTAACGTCAGTTGGTAATTTCAAATTTTGTTCATCAAAATCTTTTCCATATGTTAGTAACACGTTTTTTTCTTCGCCAGATTCTTCGCTGTAATAAGGAACATAAAAAGAGATTACCTTGCCGTTAGGGGGTAAAAAGCCCTGTACCATGTTAATTTGGTCCACAATAATTTTGGGGACAAAACTTAGCAGAATCTGGCTTTGTGAATATTGACTAAGCCATTTGATCCACTCCCTAATTCCACAGGAATTAATACTGCGAACCTGATTTAAATTTATTTCTAAGCGATTCGGGTTCCCTAACTGTAAGGATTTAAAGTTGGTATCTTCATTAATGTATCCAACAATTTCTAAGATTACCCGATCGGTTCCCTGGGTGATTTTAAACTGGTTACTTTGTTCCATCGATAACTCCTTGACTAACCCATCTTCTAATCATCGGATCACTGTCGGTACTTAGTTTAGCAATGAGGCGTTCACTTAATTTGTTTTTGTTTTCTGGCGTAAACAACAGACCCTTGGCGATCTCTTGCCGAATGAAAAGACTGCGTCCCTTCAAAAAGTTTCTTGGATGATACAATTCATCAACCAACAATTTAACATCCTGAGAATCGTGTGACTTTAAAAGAATGCGAGCTGCATGCAACCTAACTAACAAGGCCGGATCATTAATCAATTTCCGAGCCCAATGTAAACACTTTTGAGTGTCTTTAGTTTCAAAAGCCAAAAGAGCACCAGCCCTTTCAAACCAATTTCTACTTTCCAGAAGTTTGAGTAACTCATCCTCTTTTTGCGAAGACAATGAGGACCAAAACTGATGGAACGATGGAGCAGCCTCTAAGTGCAGTCCAAAAACACCAAAAACAATAGTTAACACAAAAATGAGATTGGCAAACAAAATCATTAAAAATCTCCCAATCAAGCTAGCTTTTTCTCCTTTACAAAATTTTCAAACTCATTAAGCAACATTACGTCTTCCTGTTTACTCTGTAATTCATCTGCCTCTTTAATCAACTTGTCGGGATTCAGTTGACCTTCCCACAAATTAGCCGACCGATCAGAATCAGTAACATGTTCTAACTGAGCCACCTCTTTTTCTAAATGGCTGAGATTAATACTTCCCTCTGTTAATGTAGCTTCATTCGATGCAGTCTCCAATGTAGTTGGAGATGAAACACTGTCGCTCTGATGAGTTTCTATTGGAAGAGAGGAGGAGGTATCCTGAATAGCAATCTGAGTAACAGTGGATTGAGATGGGTGACTTACTGTATCTGTATTAGGGATACTGTTCTGCTCTAGCATTTTTTTTAGTTTTTTATTTTCCTCTTTAACGCGAGATAATTCAGCCAAATCTTCTGCAATAATTTCATATTCTGAAAGCTTTGCCTCTAAGTCCTTAATTTTATTTAAATAAACGGTAACTTCAGCCCCAACATTCTCCGCTGAAGAATTCGAACTTGAAGTTTTTTCGATTTCTTTTAATCGTTCATGGGCTTTCTTCAACTCTAATTGAAGTTCATTAATCTTATTTTGAGATTCTAAATCGGCAGGCTTGGCGGTTATTTGGGATAGATTTTCTAGCATTTTCTCCAATTTTTCCAACTGTTCAGGGGGCAAAGCAGACATCGTTGACGATTGTGAAGTATCATGTGGAGGCGTTTGATTAAAAAGATAGGTACGCATGATTAAGATAATTACAGATACCGATAAAACACTGCTAAAAATAACAATAGCAGTAGTGTTTTTGTTAATTAAAAAATCAAGCAGGAAGTCCACTGTAATATTGTCGGGCGCATCCCTAAAAGGGTCAATTGATTGTAATGTAAACTCAATTTGCCTCTCGACCTTTGATTAAGTATGATGCGATACATGCCTAAGACCGTTATTGAGCTTCTGATCAAAAATATGAAATCCCTACTTTGGTCCCCCCAAAAAGGCTGGCGACTTGAGGTAACAGATATTGCCGTTGACCAGGGCAAAATACTGGACGTTGGTCTAGGCCTTTCATATGTAGCCCATAAGGAACTACATTTTCCCAACATAGTGGTGTTACCAGGACTAATCGACTCCCAGGTCCATTTTCGTGAACCAGGATACGAACATAAAGAGGACCTTTATAGTGGATCGAAAGCCGCTCTGTTGGGTGGTATTACCACTGTTTTTGAAATGCCCAACACCAACCCTCCCACAATCACCAGACAGCTGCTAGATGATAAGTTTAACCGGGCAAAAGGGAGAATGTTCGTCAATTATGCTTTTTATGGCGGTGGTACTAAGGACAATGCTTCGTCTATATGCGATATGGAGGATCATCCATCCTGCCCGGGAATTAAAGTATTTATGGGTAGTTCCTTCGGCCCCATGTTAATTGATCAAGAAGAAGCCTTATCCCAAATTTTGCAAAGAACACAGAAACCATTAACAGTTCACGCAGAAGATGAAACCATCCTTCAAAAAAACAAATCAGAGCTAAATCCTAATTCGGTAATCCAACACCCACAGTGGCGGAGTGAAGAATCCTGCCTTAGTGCCACTAAAAGAGCCGTGAATCTGGCACGCCAGTTAAATAAAAGAGTGCACATTCTTCACGTAACAACGGCGCAAGAAGTAGAATTTCTTAGACAAAACCGAGACATAGCTACTTTCGAAGTGTTACCCCAGCATTTAACACTTTATGCACCAGACTGTTACCATGAATTAGGAACTCTAGCACAGCAAAACCCACCAATTCGTGACAAAAACCATCAGGAAGCACTGTGGCGCGCCGTGAACAATGGGTGGGTAACTACTTTAGGTTCAGACCATGCCCCCCACACACTAGAAGAAAAAAAACGTCCGTATCCCCAGAGCCCATCAGGAATCCCCGGAGTTCAAACTTTGTTACCTATTATGCTTGATCACGTAAATCATAATCGACTTTCCCTTGAGCGGTTGGTGGATTTAATGACCATTGGAGTAATTCGCGTCTTTAACTTGAAAAACAAAGGCATTATAAGGCCTGGTTTTGATGCCGATTTCACTCTGGTTGATCTCAATAAAATGTGGACCATTGATAATAAAGATATGGCTTCAAAATGCCGATGGACTCCCTTCCACGGAAAACGAGTGAAAGGGGCTGTGTTTGCAGTAATAATTGGTGGACATCTCTGCTACCAAGAGGGAGAAATCTTAACCGAACCAATGGGCCAGCCTGCCTACTTCAGTAACACAAAATAAAACCAAACAATAGTCGCATTAATGACTAGAGAGTCTTTATTCTATTTAAGAAAATCAAGCTTCCATAACATGGTAACATATCCAAACATAGACTGTTCCATTTCTTTGTCGGAAAATACAAACTTGAGACCCAACCGCATTTGAGAATCAGAGGATCGGACAATTTTGGCCTTGAGCGGATCAAAATTTTGATATGGCAACAATAGTTTAAATTCTATTTCGGAATGCTGTTTGAGTAAATGATAGGTCTCACGATCATCTAAAGTAAACGCTATCCCCCCCGCACTTAAATCGGATACCCATACTCGTTTCCGTACTTTTGGTGACAGAATTTGCGCTCGGTATCTGATTTCATTTGGTAATTTTAAACGGAAAAACTCTCTTCTTTGTATTTTAAATATCTCAGGTTTAATCACAATATATTGGGATCGATTTTTATTTTCAGTCTTGCCCCAAAAAATCATTTTACTATCCTCGATATTAAAAATACCAAAGACCGCCTTTCCTTCCCAAAAATCGTCAGTTGCTTCTTTAATATCAATATACAATCTCATTTGTTCATTAATGCGATGAAATTGCAATACTGTTCCCATATACACTCGATCAGATGAGGGGTCCATTATTTTCAATAATATTGTTACCGATTGAGCAGATGCCCTTTCAAAAATATGAATCACCTGCTTGACATCATTTATTTGTTCAAAAAAAGACTGGTTCGCTTTCATAAACCATAGACCCTAATGAACCTACTTATCAAAGACGCACTTCCCTCTCCAACACCGTTTGATAAGCCTTAACTAAAAAATCAACAGCTTTACCTGGATTAAAAACTTGAGTAGCCTTCTCATAAGCCTTATTTTGAATTTCTCCCCACATCTCACGGTTTTGTAAAAGACGCAGCATTAACTGACTCAAACTTTCAACATCGGCGGGACGTACCAAAAAACCATCGACTCCATTATCAATTATGTGCGCCCAACCCCCTAACTCAGAGGCAATCACGAGTTTCCGACGAAGCATGGCTTCAATTAGATAAACCTCTCCCTGTCGCAAAGTAGGATTTAAATCAATCACCACATCGGCCATTTGAATCCAACGGGATATTTCTTCGGTGGTTAACTCTCCTAACATGAAAGCATAATTGCCTAAGGCCAGGCTCAGTAACTCATATTCTACCCTTCGATAACTGGGACCACTCCCTATGATATACAAAAATGTATTACGCCTTTTAATGACTACCCTTTCAAAGGCCCTCAATACCTGGACTGTCTCATCTTGACTCTTCATCTCAGAAAATAGCAAAAAAATACTGGGAGCATCGGTTAACACTGGTGAAGCACCTAAAATGGCGGGTAACGGTTTCGTATCTGATGATGGTTCCTTAATTATGGCTGTTCGGTATGAGAAAAAAATGCGAGAATCGGGATAAAAATAATATCGCTCCAAAAAAAATCGTTCATCAGGTGAATATACAAAAATTCCGTCTGCTACGCGCAAAAAGTCTCGATCTCGAGAGAAATAGTTAATCGCGAACAAATAAGCAGTTTTTAGAGCAATTTGTATTTGATTCCTTAGTGACTCCGAACTTTTATTAAACAAATAGAATAATTCAGAGATAGAAAGCAAAGTAACATCAAATATAAAGCGGGTCCCTACTTTCTTTTTCAGAATACTCATTTGATAAGCAGGAAACGGATCTAAAAAATGTATTATGGAGATCGGAAAATCCCGATGGGCATTAATTACAAATTGCGATAGTTGATAAAAAAACTGATAAGTTCCTCCCCTTTGGTTCTGACACAGGAAAAAAAAGTGAACACCATCTTTAACCTCTTCCTCTCGACCAGAGGGACTCCACGGAGCACAAACATCAACGTCAATACCTAAAGATGAAAGTTCTTTCAAAATGGGCCAATATCTCTCATATTCCTTGGTGCGTATTAGTTTAGTAAAATCGGAAACGGCAAACAAAACGCGCATAATTTTAAAAAGAGCTTAAAACATGAACGTAATAGCGGCTGAGTTGATTTACCGAATGATCATCCCCCGCATTTTCTCGATTTCTAGTTTGCCAAATTACGTTACCATTAAATTTTCTCAGCCGAGCCCTATGAGCAATATCAGAAATCTCAATGCCATCACTCGCGAAGGCAAGAATACGATCTGCCAACGATGCCCCTGAAGAGGTAACACACAATGGCTTTTTAAACATCTTTTTTAGCGCCACTAATTGCGTAAAAACAAAAAGCTTTTGATATCTCTTCCAAACCTGATTCCCGAAAGATTCTGGTCTTCCCTCATCTATTACCAAATGAATCAAATCGGGTTGAAAATCATAAAATCGCTTAAAAAATCCCACATTCATAATCGGCGTTGGTTCCCACACACATATCTGAAAATCAACATCCATTCTTTCCAAGCAGCATCTTAGATTTGCTAGTTGTTCGCCATTACCAATGGAAACAAGTAAAATTTTTTGCTTCACTGGGAAACCCCTAATATGCGGTACAAATCCCCAATAATATGAAGATTGGCCTCAGGAATAGGGCGTGACAAAAGCTCCTGTGGAGTGACCCATTCTAAACTTGTATGATGCCTCGGTTGCACTTCTCCTCGCCAGTAACGAACTAGATAAAATAAAATGAGAATGTTCGTATAGCCGTAAGAGTGGGTCTGCACCATTTGAACGGGACTTACCTCCAACACCTCAATTCCTAATTCTTCACGAAGTTCTCGAATTAAAGCCGCCTGGGGCTGCTCTCCCCTTTCTATTTTGCCCCCTGGAAACTCCCACACACCACCCAACGATTGCGAATCAGGACGCTGACCGACCAATACGAGACCTCCTTTAACCAAAATACCTGCTACTACTGGGATCCAATGAGCTTGAGACATACGTACGGATGGGTTACCGCCTTTTAAGTTACTAGTCCCGCTACTTCTTAATTTTTTGGTTCTGAGCATGCCACCATCTTGCCACAGTTTTTGGAAATGAAAAACCCTCAAAAACTAACGCAGAATAAACCTGTACCAAATCAGCTCCCATTCCCAAACGGTTCCTAACGTCCTCAGGCGTCATAATCCCCCCGCAACTCACTATTTTAAATGTTTGAGCGCATTTTACCCGATACTCTTGAGCCCATAAAAGAAACTCCTCAGAAAAGGGAGCCAAAAAACCCCCAGAAATCCCTCCCTCTGTTGCTGGCCACTTTTTAAGAATTTTTTCAAAGGAATCATTATTTTTGAAGGTGGAATGGGCAGGCCTGGTACGTCGTAACGTTGTGTTGGTAACAATGATACCCGATATTCCACTTGCCAAGGCCACATCAAGAGCCTCCCAAAATTGCTCTTTAGTCTGATCCGGAGAAAACTTTATTAACAAGGGCCTGTTGGTAACATTTTTCACCTCTTCAATGAGAGGTTGCAACATTTCCTTACCCTGGAGCTTACGTAATCCCTGGGTATTTGGACTTGAAATATTAATCACAAACACATCGGCTACATCATTAAGAGTTTTGGCAACAAAGGCAAAGTCATGATGACTTTTTTCCAATTCGGTCCAGCGATTTTTACCTAAACTAACCCACACCGGCCCTGGCTTGCAGGACAATCCTTCCAAATTTTTTCTAACCTGCTCTGCCCCTATATTGGGAAATCCCATTTTATTCCAAAGGGAGCGAGTGCGCCAATCCCGATCCAAAATATTTCCCGGATTCGGTCCTTGGGGAAGAGGGGTTACCGTTCCTACTTCGACAAAACCAAACCCAATTCGAAAAAGATCATCCACCATCTGAGCGTTTTTATCAAAACCACCGGCAATCCCTAATGGGTTACGATAGAAATCCTTCCCCCATGAAATGGGATTCCAAAGGCAATCTTCATAAAGAGGGGCCCAAAGTCGCCGATAAATGGCTAATGCCGCTGGCGCCCATCGATGACTGAACTCGGGAGGAAGGTAACGCCAAAATCTAACTTTCATAAGCGCCCTAAGGGATTACCTATTGTATCACCTTCGGAATCTGTCCCTCGTGAACAAAAAAATGTTACTTCCTATAGAATCTCTCTCATTTTTTTATCGAGGATATAACCCCCGCAACAGCATGGCTTTTTGAAGCCTTGCTATGGAAACCCCCATGGCTGCAGAACGCAGATCCACCTTCTTTTCTTGAGCTAGATTCCAAGCCTTATCGAAAGCCTGAACAATAATGGTTCGC
Organism: Pseudobdellovibrionaceae bacterium; assembly: GCA_025055135.1. Taxonomy (GTDB): domain Bacteria; phylum Bdellovibrionota; class Bdellovibrionia; order Bdellovibrionales; family Bdellovibrionaceae; genus JANWYU01. The sequence goes on from JANWYU010000142.1 coordinate 9,777, forward strand.
AATTTTTGGTTAATATCGCCTTCATCCCAGAAAAATGACATAATGTCCTGCACCCATTCAAAATAGGAGACAATCACCCCCCCGCCATTAGCAATAATATCCGGGGCAATTTGCACTCCTTTTTCAAAAAGGTATTTAGAGGCTTCATTGGTGATAGGACCGTTAGCTCCTTCCACAATGAATTTCGCACGTATATTCTTACAATTCTGGGAGTGAATCACCCCCTCCAAAGCACAAGGTAGAAGAACATCAGTATCAAGGGCCAACAACTCTTCGTTACTAATCTCGGTAACTCGTTCAAATCCCTTAAGGGATTTATTTTGGTTGTAATAATCCAATAATTTGGGAATGGGTAAACCGTCGCCACAAAAGATGCCACCATGAACATCACTGACCGCAATAACACGGGCCCCCCTTTCATAGGCATACAAAGCAGCATGAGAACCCACGTTCCCAAAGCCTTGTACCACAACCCGCTGACCGGCTAATTTGAGACCATTTTTCTCCAATAGGCGTTCAGTAACATATATCACTCCCAACCCAGTGGACCCCAATCGTCCCAACGAGCCACCAATTTCAACAGGCTTTCCGGTAACCACTCCTGGTTGAGCAAAACCCTGTTCCTGAGAATAGGTGTCCATCATCCACGCCATTGTTTGAGCGTCAGTGCCCATATCAGGGGCTGGGATATCTTTAGTAGGTCCGATAAAAGGACCTAACTCACTGGTTAACCGACGGGTAAGAGACTGTTTTTCATTGCGGGACAAACGCTGAGGATCCACGCAAACCCCCCCTTTACCCCCACCGTAAGGCAAACCCAGCACTGAGTTTTTTAACATCATTAAACAGGCTAAACCCACCACCTCACCCAAAGTGACATCCTGATGATACCGAATACCCCCCTTATAGGGTCCTAAAGTGGAGTTGTATTGCACTCGATATCCTGAAAATACCTTTACTTTTTGATCATCCATGCGCACCGGAACACTCACCACAATAATGCGTTTGGGTCGTTTTAATCGGGCAATAATATTGGGATCAGCATTAATGAGTTGCCCTGCTTCATCAATCAATTGTAGAGCATTGATAAATAGAGGGTGATTGAGATAGCTTTCATGACTTTCAATCTTGGGATCATACATAAAAAATCCTTTCGTCGATAACAATTTTCATTTAATTTTATCAACCTATGTATAAAAAGCGATCCTTCTTGCACGTGGCCACGGTAGCATTATTTTGCTTTGGACTTTGGTCCTGTTCCCCGCCCCCTTGGCCACAAATAACGGAAGAACAGGTTCGGGAAAATATTGACCAACTCGCTCACATGTTACAACCATTCGCAGTCACAGTGGAGCCTGCTCATTTAAAGGTGCGCTTTATCGAAGTTCCATTTTACACGTCCCACCACACCTCATCACCATCATGTGGCCAATTTTTCGAATGGTCGCCCTCCTGTGACCGAGAAAATCAGTTGGCTTATCCAACCTTTTTAAATCGATGGCTCCCCTATATTATTCACTATCCTCCGAATCAAAAACAGGCAGGAGGTGTTGTACTCACCTTCAAAAAAATTGGCATGAGTGGCCTATTGTTCCTGTACCCCTCCGCCCAGCCGCGCCCACTTTATATTGTACGAGGGGGAATTGGCTCCCGCTATGACAGTTTTTTTGTTGAGCGACCGTTGTTACTCACCCTAATACTTCACCAGAAGGCCCATGTATTATTCATGGGAAGTTCGGTAAATGACGTTACCTTAACCCAATATGATTTTAAAAATTCAGGACCTTTTGTTGACTACTATCATAACTATCACCTACTTAAAGTTTTTTCCGCCAACCCATTCAACCGCTACTTTAGTGAGATTCACTTGGTCGCCATATCATTAAGTGGGTTGGGCGGATACCTGAGTTCCAATTTTGATCCTTTAGAGGCCCAATCCCCCTCCTTCAAAAAAATCTTTTTACTGTGCCCCTTTTTGAACTACCCACTGAAAGTCCCTGATATGAAACACTTTTGGTATTATCAAACCACCAAATTTTGGGCTTTAAGGCGATTTCGTAGAAGTCTAGAAAAATTGGGGATTGGACTTGATGAACATCCCTTATCGCCCATTTTTCAAAAATTGGATCAAACCCAAGGCCAACTCACTAAGGAAGGACAATTTGAAGAGCTCCTAAAAGTTACCCAAGCCTTTAGACAATCCCAACAAAACAGTCCAACAGAAGAGTCTTCGCCATCTAGCTCTAGTAACAGCATTTTAACAGAAAACGCCCATTTACTACGCAAAATTTGGAACCATAAAGCCCCTGTTTTTGTGTTACTCTCTAAAATCGATCCCATTGTAGATCCCCATGAAAACGGAGTACTCCTTCAAGAGAAAAATCATCCCATGATTTGGTTCGAAAAAGGATTCCATTGTCAATTTTATTTGGCCTATCCCACTGACCTAATTAGCCAATTGTTCCAATAGAGGACCGACCACTCCTCTCAATTCAAACTTCCTACATTTAAGTAAATCGTTTGAAGTGGTTAGAAAAAGTTACTAAAAAATCTCTTTCCAAGGACACAACCAAATCGTGATCAAGCTCTACACTTTTTTCTAACTGACCATCGACCACTAACCCCTCATACCAACGCCCTTTGCCATTAGCGCCAATAATAATGTTACCGAAAAAAGCAGAGGCATAATCCCAACGTCCCTCCTTCAATAGGGATGAAGTAAAGCGAGGCCCCCCTTCAAGCCAGATCGATTGAATTCCCATTTGAGAGGCCCTTTCTTCCCACATCTGCCAGGCTTCTTGGCGATTTTTTGACACCTTCCAAACATAAATAGGTGGCTCAGCAAGACCACGTGGGTTTTGAGACACCATACTTGAAACCTCAGGTCGAAGCCCATTTACCCCTGAGGCATCTAATAAAATAATGGGACCCGCCTGCCGTTGGGAAAAAATCCTTAACTCGGGATAATTAAGCAATTGTGCCCCCTCATCCCAAATAAATAAAGGGTATGACTTGCTCACAAATTCAGTATCTCGTAAGTCCATAAGGGGATTATCTACCAAAATGGTTGACCGCGTAGTCATGATTCCATCGCACAGGCCCCGCATCTCGCGGGCCAAAGCACGAGTAGACGGCGAGGTAATGGCATTAAATGCGCTCCTCCCTGGTTGCCATGCCATAAAACCATCAAGAGAGGATGCCCACTTGATCCAATAAAAGATGGGTCGCTTCTGTTCCATAGTAATCAAAAAAGCCTGATGTATCCGGCGAGCAGCTCGTACCAACATTTGAGCCACAGGATGAGGATGATCTTCAAGACACTCCACCTCAATCCCAGCCCCTTCTAAAATGGCCTTTCCCCGACCGGCCACCAAAGGATTGGGATCCCGCAATAGAAACCACACTTTTTTTAAGGGAAGCTGAGCCAAGGTTTGAGCACAGGATGGGGTTCTACCCCGATGGGCACAAGGCTCCAGAGTAACATACATTTCAGCCCCTTTTAATGCCGAATGATGTTTCGAATCAAGTACCCAAAAATCTGTGGAGCTATCTTGAGTAACAGTGCCAAGCTTAGCAATAGCCTCAATTTCTGCATGGGGGTTGCCCGCCTTACGATGAAAACCTTGAGCCAAAACCCTACCATTTTGCGGGCTAGCAATCACACAACCTACCGATGGATTGGGAGAGCTCCAACCCCACCCTTTCAAAGCCTCTTGCAAAGCCTGAAGTAACCTCCTCCAGTGAGGTAATTGCTGAGCAATCGGACTTGTAGCATCCCCAGAATGCTCAAGCTTAAATTCTAACTCAAGAAGTTTTTGGGTAACATCATTCAAAAATATAGACTTAGCTACGCTTTTAATCGGATTTATTTCCATACTGTTTTTCAATTAGGCCTCACCATGTTCATAAGCAACCACTTTTGTCATGTCGTTACCGGGGGGACAAAGCGCCACAATTTGAGCCAGGGAGGGATTTTTAAAACAAAAGATACAATTCCAGTCATAGATGGTAATGACGTGACGACGAACCCGTCGTTGGCGATGAGCTACAGGTCTAGGATCTAAAGCAACCAACTTTGTTACTAAATGTTTAAACTCCTCTTGAGAAATCGGAGTTCCCGGCCATTGGTATAACTGGGCAGCAGCCTGCGGACTCCATTCCACGGTAATGTGAGGGCGGGAAGCTCTCTCACACCAACCTGATACGGCATCTGCAACAGCATCAACCTCCCGCAAATAGGGTTTTACATCCAAAACAGGAGTTCCATCCATCATATCACCCCCACTTATCAACAATAAGCCGCGATTCAAATCGCAATGGAGTAACTTGACGACAGACATTGCAATGGGATTCGGTCGAAACGGCGAACGGGTAGCAAAAAGACCTATAGATTGGCCACTTAAACGGGGAGGACGCACCTTGCCGTGGAATTGATACTTCGGATTGCCATGAAAAAACCACAAAATCCAAAGATGGCTGAACTCACTTAATCCCTGTAACGAAAGTTCTGGCTGAAACTCGGGAAAAATGATGATCTCGCTCAATAGCTCAGGGACAAGTAGGGATTGTCGGGG
>JANWYU010000170.1 GCA_025055135.1 Pseudobdellovibrionaceae bacterium
AAACCGGTAACCATTCCTAAACAGAAGATCTATTTGGCCTTTTATAAACCGCGACAGGTAATGACGACGATGTCAGATCCGCAAGGGCGCCCTTGTGTGGCCGATTATTTAAAACACATGAAAACTCGGGTTTTTCCGGTAGGTCGGCTGGATTGGACCAGTGAGGGTTTGTTATTACTTACCAACGATGGGGATTGGGCGCAAAAAATTTTACATCCTAAAGAACAGGTTACTAAAACCTATTTAGTAAAGGTGGATGGAATTCCTTCATCGCGTGATTTAGAAAAGCTTAAGAAAGGGGTCAGTATTATTGGGGGAAAGGTTAGGGCATTATTTGTTGCCTTTGATCGTGGGGGAACGAGCAGCCAGCATCGAGGGTTACGGGTCATTATTGCTGAGGGGAAAAAACATCAGGTGCGACTCATGTTTCAAAAGATTGGGTTCGATGTTTTGCGCTTAAGGCGAGTGGCCATTGGTCGTTTACGTCTTGGATCAATGAAGCCGGGGGAGTTGCGCCCTTTAACCCCCCGTCAAAGAGCCCTTGTTTTTCAACAGGACCAGTTAAGTCTTCGTTACCAAAGATCGGTTGAGCGAACTCAGATTTAAGCCCATTAAGCCCGTCAAAATTTTGACGAACTTAATGGCATATGGGTCGCTTTGTTCTGTTTTCTTTTTTCATTGTGTTGGGGGGAAGCATCTTATTTGGATTTGATCGTTGGTTGTCCAGCCGCTCGCCCACCAATGAGAGGTTGCCATCCAGTGCTTTAAAACACTTTCATCCGCCTGCCGTTATTCGTTTGGATTTCCCGTCTAACAAGAACTCTACCGATGAGGTGGAGCGCTGGGTGCTGCATACGAACAAAGTCCAACTTGAGCTTTTGAAGCCTCAAGCCTATCAATTGCAATCAGTAAAGAATAAGACTATCGGGTTTACGGCAACGATTTTCTCCCAACAAGAGCGCTATCTAACTGATTATATTCCTTTAACATTTGGCGATAATGAGATTTATTTAGAGTGGGAAAACAAGGCTCAATCAAAATTAAAGCGTAGTCAAAGTATTTGGTTGGTTTTTCAATCTGAGTAATGATTAAAAATTTTTTACCTTTTTGGTGTGTGCACTGGATTCATCCTTCAATTCCCGAAACACAATACAGTTGCGTCCTTGGCGTTTGGCCTGGTACAGGGCATGGTCTGCTTCTCGTACTAAGGTTTGGGAGTCGATGGGATATTGGGCAGGGCTTACAACAGCAAACCCGAGGCTGGCTGTTAAATTCACGTGATCATTGTTTTTTTCAAAGTGGTAGCTTTCGATTTTTTTACGAATACGTTCGCAAAAAGCCAAGGCCCCCTCCAAATGAGTTTCGGTGAGCATGATGAGAAACTCATCTCCTCCATATCGGGCACCAATGTCAATGGTTCGGATTGATTCCCTAATGATTTTTCCCACCTCAGCAAGGACAAAAGATCCGAACAGGTGATCATGACCATCATTTACTTTTTTAAAATGATCCATGTCCATCATTACCACACAAACATGACGGTTGTAGCGACGGGCGCGGTCAATTTCTAAATCAATTTTTTGGTAAATTGAGCGCATATTATAAAGTTGGGTTAGGTCATCAATTTCCACTAGTTCTTGTAGTTGGGAATTTGCTTTATGTAACTGATCAGTTAAATGTTTAATGCGCAGCTGAGCCCGTACTCGAGCCAAAAATTCTGCGGCGGAAAACGGTTTAACGATATAATCATCTGCGCCTGCATCAAGGCCTCGAACGATGGTTTCTGTTTCACTTTCCCCCGAGACAAAAATCACGGAGACAAAATTCTTATAGTGATTTTTAATCTCACTAAGTAACCGAAATCCGTCCTTTTCCCCGCTAAGATTAACGTCAAGAAGAACCAGATCATATTCAGTTTGATGTATGAACTTTCTAGCTTCCTCTAAACTAGAACAGGCGTGTACTTTAAAGTGATACCTTGTTAGTATTGCGGAAAAAATAGCAATACTTTCTTCGTCATCGTCGATGGCTAATATGGATTTATCCTTTAAATGTTCGTTATGATCTGAACTGTCGAATCCACTCACTATAAATGATTGTATTGCTTAAAGGGGGCAGCCTGTAGTCCAGCTTTTACTAATTAGATGTTTGTCGAGTTCGAGCGTTTAGGCACTCTGTCGTAATGAGAAAAATCAAGATTGGTTAAAGATCATGTGATCAAGTGAAGATATTCAGCAATATTTTTTTCTTGCCAGAGACTTTAATTTGATTCAATTCTACGAGTATGGAAACTGTTCCTCTTTCTTCCGTATCAGCTGATGTTGATGCTGATGTGATCATTGAAAATGCGGAAACTTATGGGATCACCACTTGGGGTAACTCGTATTTTCGTATTAATTCTCAAGGGCATGTGGAAATTACGCCCTTTGCTGATTCGAGCTTAAGTCTTGATCTTTTTGAATTAACTCAAGATTTATTGGATCGGGGAATGAGAGTACCCATAATGATTCGGTTTCCTGATATTCTTAAAGATCGGGTGGTTAAGATTAACGAATGTTTTGCTAGGGCTTTTCAAGAACATAATTACAAAGGTCGTTACCGAGGGGTTTATCCCATAAAGGTAAATCAACAGCGGCATTTAATTGAAGAATTGCTAAAGCACGGTCGTCCCTATGGGTTGGGACTAGAGGCAGGCTCAAAGCCAGAGTTGCTAGTAGTTTTGGCCATGTTGGATAATCCGGATGCGCTGATTGTTTGTAACGGCTTTAAGGATAGTGAATATATCGAAACGGCATTACTTTCTCAAAAACTCAATCGCTATACTTTGGTTGTGGTTGATCGTTTTGAAGAAATCGATCTCATAATTAATTGTTCCAAGAAGTACGGGATTCGACCGCACATCGGTTTTCGGGTGAAGTTAAATTCTCAGGGAGCTGGACGTTGGGTGGATAGTTCGGGGGTGCGGAGCAAGTTCGGATTGACCAGTTTGGAAGTGGTGGAAGGAATCGAAAAGTTACGTAGGGAAGATATGTTAGATTGCTTAGAGTTAATTCATTTTCATGTGGGATCTCAGATTCCTCGGATTCAATCCATTAAGGCTGCTTTAAAAGAGGGAGTGCGTTTCTTTACGGAAATCTATCACATGGGAGCTACGCAACTTAAGTTTATTGACGTGGGTGGTGGATTGGGTGTGGATTATGATGGTTCTGGAGTTACTGATGTTAGCGTCAACTATAGTGTGCAAGAGTACGCTAATGATATCGTTGCAGCTTTGCAAGGTCTTTGCGATGAAAAGAACGTCCCTCATCCAGATATCATTACCGAGTCAGGGCGGTATCTGGTAGCCCATCACTCCGTGCTGGTGTTCAATGTTACGGGTAACAATAATTTACTCAGGCCAGATCCCCCTCGCCGTGCGGATCGTAAGGACCATCAAGTGATGCAGGACTTACAATATATTTTTGATAAATTAACTGATAAAAATTTAAACGAATCCTTTAACGATTTACAACAACTGCGCCAAGAATTTTTGCAGCTTTTTACTTATGGAGTGTTGAGTCTTTCCCAGAGGGCGTGGTGTGAGGCGATGTTTTTAGCAATTTCTACTAAAATACTATCACTGGTGGAGAAGTGTGACGATGTTGATCACATAAAAAATACACTGCACCAGGAGTTGTGTGATACTTATTTTTGTAATTTCTCTGTTTTTCAATCGATTCCAGATCTTTGGGCTGTAGATCAGATTTTTCCAGTTATTCCCATTCATCGTCTTAATGAGAGGCCGACGGTGCGAGCTACTTTGGCAGATCTGACTTGTGATTCCGATGGAAAGATGGATAAATTTATTGATACTGCTCATGGAGAGTACCGCTCTACCCTACCTGTTCATCCATTGAGAGTGGGGGAGCCATATTTTATGGGTATTTTTTTGACGGGAGCCTATCAAGAAATTTTGGGGGATCTACATAACCTGTTTGGTGATACTGATGCGGTTCATGTTACCCTGTGTGAAAATGGATATACCCTGGACCATTATATTCCGGGAGATTCGGTTAATGAGGTTTTAAGTTATGTGCAGTACCTACAATTGAATTTGTTGGAGAAAATTCGTCACGCTTCGGAAACTGCCATTCAAAAAGGGACTTTGTCGAAACAAGATGCGAAAATGTTACTCAAATTTTATGAAGAAGGTTTGTCTGG
>JANWYU010000024.1 GCA_025055135.1 Pseudobdellovibrionaceae bacterium
CCTCTTGGGTGTGTTGTTACCAAGCTTAAGCAGTTTATTGAATTAGGTCGCAAAAACCGCTGGGATATTGTGGCATTGGTGGTGTTAGAACCTTGGTTTTTCAATCCTGATGTGGATCAAAAATCAAAAAAACAAAGGGGCGAATTGCAAAAAAATATCAGTGAGTTTGAAAGGTTACTCAAAACGAAGGTTGCCGGAGAGTTGATTATAAAAAAAAGCCTATCGGGTATTTCGCAAACGATTTTGGAAACAGCAGATGAATTAAATGCACAATTGATTGTTGTTCATCATGAAGTGCGGGGATTAAAGCGGTTTTTAGTGGGAAGTGTTACTTCCCAATTATTGCAAGGGGCACGCCGTCCCATTCTTATTCTTTAGAGCTTTCAGCAGTTTCTAGGAGTTGGTGAAGTGTTTTAATGATGACTTCGTGATGTTCCGGTGGAACGCAAAAGTGCATCCCTTGGTCGCTAACAAACATGTGATCGATTTGTTCGGCCCAAGGGCGTATTTTCTGTATCACCAGCTCTTGCAAGGCAGGAGAGGTGACTGGTCTTGCATGGATAGAGACAATGGAAGTAGGAGTTACGCTTGTAAAGCGGGATTGGTGTGGTAACAGGTTTTTAATTTGATCGATTACTTCTTCTGGGCTGGTAAGTAACACATTTACTTTTTTCCTATCGCTTTGATAAACGTGCAAAATTAGGGGATCGATTATTTGATGTTCTTTAAGTGTGGTTCCTATCTGGGTTTGGGCATCAAGGCAACTATCACAGATTATAGTGATTTTAAGCGCAGCACGGTGTGCCGTTATGGCAAAAAAGTGGGGTTTTTCGTACATAGGGATCTCCGTTTGTTCGAACTGATCTTGAATCCATGTTCCGTGTTCGGAGTCTAAATTGACTGGACCTACAAAAATGGGAATTGAGTAACGTTGAGCTAATTTAACACTGCGATAATGCAATACTTTCGCCCCCCAAAAAGTCAGTCGGGCGCATTCATCAAAGCTTAGGTTTTTCAAAAATCGGGCCGATTTCACTTGCTTGGGATCGGCCGTGAATATGGCCGGAACTTCTTTGATAATATGGCAGGCCTTGGCGCCCAAGGCGGCAGCTATAGCAATAGCCGTGGTGTCTGATCCTCCACGTCCTAATGTTGTAATGTTTTTTTGTTCCATTGATACGCCTTGAAAACCGGCTAATACGATCACATCATGGTGTTGCAATAGGCGCGCCAATCGTTCTGGACGAATGTCGACGATATGGGCGTTAAAGTGATTTTCGTCGGTAATGATGCCGGCTTGACTCCCGGTAAGGCTTACCGCCTTAACGCCCTTTTCAATGAGAGCCATGGTAAGCAGCGATGCGCTGATTCTCTCTCCAGTGGTGAGTAACATATCGAGCTCCCGAAGATTAGGGCGAGGCGACATGGTTAATGCTAACTGTAAGAGTTGTTGGGTGGTTTTTCCCATGGCGCTTACTACGGCGATGATCTTTTGGTAACGCGTTAAAGCTTCGGTAATTCGTGTGCTAATCTGTCGGATTTTTTCAGGAGTTTCTACCGTTGCGCCACCAAATTTTTGGACGATCATGGGCCCATCATACGCCGCTTCCAAAAGATTGCAATCCACTCTGTTTCAGGGATTTATGGTGAGGTTGGTGGTTGGGATGGGGAATTGTTTTTGGCAACTTGCAAGGATGGTTCCTTCCATAACCGGGCTGAGCCGTAAGGAACTTTGATGTAATAGGTGCCGATGTGGGAGGGTATGCTCTTATTTTTTAGTTCGGGATTGAGCTCATATAGGGCTTGATGGGTTATGTTGAGTTGGTCGGCTATGTGGCTAAGATGAATACCCCCCTTTACCTTAATTTTCTGAAAAGAATATGGGGGTAAAATGGGGACTTCAGTAAATCCATAAAGGCTAGGGGCTTTGGCAATTAACATGGCGGCCAGGATTTTCGGTACGTAATCTGTGGTTTCTTGAGGTAAGGCCCCTGATTGGGCTAGTGTCCAGAAGTCTTTTGTTTTCAATTTTGTGATTTGTTTTCGGAGACCATTTTCTCCCATGTTATAACTGGCAGCTACCAGATACCAACTTCCAAACTCTTGATAGAGGTCCTTAAGGTATCTAATTGCTGCTAGAGTGGATTTTTCAAAATCCCGTCGTTCATCTAACCACCCGTTAATTTGTAGACCATAACGTCTTGCGGTTGGTTCAATAAATTGCCAAGGACCTACTGCTTTGGCTTTACTAATGGCATATGGGTTAAATCCGCTTTCAATCATAACCATATAAGCCAAGTCACCTGGTAACCCTGATTTTTTCAATTGATGTTGAAGATAGGGCATGTATTGGGTTGATTTTTCAAGCCAAGTGGCGAACCACTTTTGTCCAGATCCTTCTTGGAAGTATCGAATCCACTTGGTAACCCTCCAATTATAACTGACGGGTAAATCAAAAATAAGTCCTAGCACCTGATCGTTTTTTTTTACTAATCGCTTTTCCAACTCCGCCTTTAGATCTACCAAATTTGGCTGAATGTGAGAGGCAGAAGTAGTCATAGGTAGAATCAGTAAGATGAAAGTGGTAAGGCTCAAGAATCCACAGGTAGATATTCTTTGATCATAGAATTTATGGAGAGGGCTCAAATGGGCCGGCATTATTACTATCGTTCCACAAGATCTTAAGAGGGAAAATAAAATTTCCCGAATCTAGACATTTGATTGAGAGAGGATGCCAATAGGATAGGCGAGAAGCGAAGAAATTGTGAAACTAAGAGGGAATCTAATTTGTTCATGATTGTAAAAGTTTTAAACAAACGGTGTATCATTTTACGATTTTATCGATTTTTAACAGGGTATGGGGCAAACCATGTTTTAAACTAGTGAAGACATAGCTCATTTTGCCGATAACACTTGAACCAAGTTGGGGGGAATCATGACTTTTTATTTGCGTTATTTAAGTGGACGATCACGTTTAACGTCAGTTTCATTATTTTTATTATTTTTAAGTTTATTTTTCATTAATTTTCCTGCGTTTGCCGTGAATTACCAAGGTAGGCTTTATGATAGAGAAAGTAAGCCCTTAGCAGCGGATAATTTGCGTATTCATGTTCGCATAAAGGAAGGTAACCTAGTCAGTAACTGTGTCCTTTATTATGAGCGTCACGACATTAGCACGGTCAGGTCACGGGGATTTTTTTCCATCCAAATTGGTACGGGTCAAGATCGTTCCTTTGTTTCAGGGTTGTCTAATTTGTCGGAATTATGGTCGAAAACCTCCGTCGAGGAATGTTTAAATTCAGACCATCCTACAGTCACCAATCCTAGGTTAGTTGGCGCTCGGACGATTGATATTTCACGCCGTATTCAGATTGGCGTTTCTACTTATTCCCCATCAGAATCAGGGGGCGAAAGCCAAATTGATTGGTTTCCCGATGAGCCAATTTCTGCGCTACCGCAGGCCAATTTGGCAATTCATGCCCAACGGGCTGATACCCTGAATATTCAAGGAACTTCAGCAGATCAGGTATTGAAATGGGATGGCACGCGTTGGATACCGGACGTTTTAAGCCTATCTCAGATTTCTGGTAGCGTTGGCTCCAGTCGATTGGCTGATAACGCAGTTACTCAAAATAAGCTGGCGGATGATTCAGTTTCCTCTACAAAGATTCAAAACAATGCAGTTACGCTAGTTAAGATTCAAAATATTCCACAAAATAGCATATTGGGTAGGTATGGAATGGGCACTGGCCCTGTGCAGACCATTTCTGTAGGTGCCGGGTTGAATTTGTCTAGTACTGGTGTACTGAGTGTGAATATTGGTGCGGCATTGATACCGGATAATTCAATTAGTACTTCAAAGATTGAAGATAATGCCGTTACCTCTGATAAAATAGCCGATGGGGCCATTAAGAACGAAGATATTAGTTCCACGGCCGCTATTTCGGATAGCAAACTTGCCCAAATTACGACAGCGGGAAAGGTGAGTGGTAGTGCGATTACTTCTGGTACCATTGGGGGTTCTACCGGGATAGATACCTCGGGAATGATTAAGACAACGGGTAATATTGTTGGGGGAACTGTTTCGGGAGGAGCAGCTTCCTT
>JANWYU010000108.1 GCA_025055135.1 Pseudobdellovibrionaceae bacterium
GAAGGATATCGATGAATTCTAGCTCTCGATCCGTCGTTGGATCGAGGGATCTTTTCCATAAACGTAGCTCCTCGACGTAAGGACCGCGTTTGGTTGTAGCGACAATAGCCACCTTTATTGCACTATGACCAACATCGATACCAACAAATTTTGTCATTTCTCTACCCAATATACGATAGGTAACAGGTAATTGTCCTTATTATCTGAAGTCCTCTGGACCTTTGACTGAATCGGTTTGGATTTGCTTGGCGATTCATCAATTTCTTTCAGAATTTGTCGAGACACTAAAGTCACTAGGTAGTCGAAGTCCCATACAATCACTTCCAGGGTTTTCACTGATTGCTTGTATTTACCAACACTAGTTATGCGGAAGGCAGATACTTGATCAAAAATTAATGGAATTTCCCCTTGCTTTTCTGGGGTAACCCTAGCTCCATGAAAATTGACAAAGTTCCAAAATTCATCAACTGCCGAAAATGGTCCACCCAATTGGGGGTTTTCACGACGTTTAATAATTTCATTAACAACTTTTTCGGTAATGGATGGATCGAGGGCAGATAATAGCTCCCGGGATGCTGTATTCGGGTTAAATGCTTTTTGGCCAAACACGGTAACAATTTTTGACAGATAGAGTCTAATTTCAAATGGAATGGTTTGTATTTCAAAGACTTCCTCAGGGAATCTCAGCCAGCGATTAAAAGCATCTTGGGGTTCTACTCCGCCCATCACGCTTTGTGAATCGGTATCAATCCAATCTTGTAAATTCCCCACTATCTCCTCCGCCGTCATTTGATCCATTTTTTGTCGAAACTCAGGATCTTGGGTTGCCTGATTTTCCAAAATTTCTATTAAAAGCTTTTTGGTGATTTCCCTGATTGTGATTGAGGGCGATCCTAAATCATTAATATCAATTTTGGACCCTTCATCGGTGATTATGGTTTCAAAACTTCCTGGGATGGTGGTATTTTTCCGTAGCTCTTCTAACTCGGTTACTTCATGAGAGGGCAAATCGGCCAAAATAGGAGGGGGCCAAATAAACGGTAAGGACCAAATTTTATTTAAAAGAGCCTGTTGATTTTTTAATTGTTCTCCAAATCTTTGTTGAATCAACTGATAAATGGCTAGTCGGAGTCGAGCTAATTCAATACCTGATCGGGCATTATAGTAGGCTTGAATGTGATGGGGCGATTGAGCATGAACAATGTATTCCATTGACGTTTCATAACTAACCTCAGTCGCGATAAAGACTAGTAACAAGATAATAAAAATACTTGCTAAAATGGCGATTCCCCTTTGTGCCTTGAGGTGAGTTATCGTAATTTTTTTATCTGCTGTTGGTCCTTCGTGTCTCATATCGATTGTTAGGAAACATTAAATAGGTAGTTAAATTAACTGATTGATTACCCACTTTTAAAGAAATACTGACTGCCTCTGGAACCTTCGCTTTTTGTGACATGACATTAGCCTCAGAATTCCACTGTGTTACCCAATCCTGTTGAAGTGCTCCGCGATATTTTATTTCAAAAGAGGTAACATCTTTTAAAATGGGAGTTCCAGGTGGAAATCGTTCTAGCTCCATAAGGCTAACTAAGGAACTAGCAGGGGCGACGTATCTTATTAGGCAGTTTTTGCTGGTATCGTCAGGACATGATTTTATTTGATAACTCACTCGAACTAAAAAAGGAGGAATAGGATTTTCAGCACCTGGAGGAATCAGATTGTTTGTGGTAAAGAAAAAAACCTTATCGGATGAGCCTCGAAACACTGTTTGAAATAATTTGCGATTGGGAAATTCCCTAGGGAAGCGGTTTTCCAATTGCTGTAATTTTTCCTGAATGGCGGCCAAATTGGGCGGTTGCTGGGTTACTGGATTTCCCGATGGGCCAGAACCCATGGGATTGTGGTCGGGGGGGGCTCCTTCCCTTGGATTGTTGGGTGGTCGTGTAGGAGATGATACCGATTTTTGTATCTGTTGACGGGCCTGCTTTTTAACAGCCTCATAAAAACGTAGTTCTAAATCCTCATAATTAACAATACTTTTTAAATCCTGATTGATCAAATTTATGGCATCTCTTATCCGGCTTGAAGAATCCAAATTTTTTTGAATTTTTTCTTTTATGGTAAATCCTTGCCTTAAGGATTGTGCTGATAGAGCCGTCATCACAGCTAAGATAGTCATAGCAATTAACACTTCAATGAGGGTGATGCCGAGTCCCGGGTTACTGTTACTGTATTTTAGTAATAGTTTTGTCATCGATTAGCGACTCCGTGAAGGGTTATTGTTTCCTGGCCCCAGATTCGGTTCCACAAATAAGGTAGTTACTGATTGAGTTAAGTTAGGGGATTGTCTGGATATTACGGTAACTGTTACCTCTTTTACCGATTGATTCAGGATTCTTTGAATTTGCTGGGCAACCATTAGGGTTATTTGATCAATTTCTCCTTCCTGGCCGCGAAAAAAGTTGGATAAATCAGGAAACTCCATTTTCTTCGAAGTTAGCCTCCAAGAATAATTGGGCATATCACTTCCGAAATCTCCAGTTAGTTCTTCTGGAATCTGTTGAATGGACTGATTTCGGTATTCAAACTCTATTTCTCCCATTTTTTCCTCTAATAATCGACTCATTTCATAGTTAATCTTAATTTTGTTTAATCTAGCTAGGGCCCCACTCCAGGCAATCCCTATGGCATAAAGACCTCCGGCAAGAATAACGACGGCGATTAATGTTTCTAAAAGAGTAAAGCCCAACTTTTTTCTACATTTCATAACCAACTTTCCATTACTGTTACTTCGTCTTACACCCAAAGGCTAC
>JANWYU010000066.1 GCA_025055135.1 Pseudobdellovibrionaceae bacterium
CATCACTTCTCAGTAGTTTAGACCCCATGACAATGTATGCTCCTCCATAAGCTTTGCGAGTGATCAAAGTGATTTTGGGAACACTTGCTTCTGCATAGGCGTAGATAAGCTTCGCCCCATGTGTAATAATGCCCTTCCATTCTTGATCTGTCCCCGGTAGGAATCCGGGGACATCCACTAACGTTAAAATGGGGATATTAAAGGCATCACAAAAGCGAATAAAGCGGGCCGCCTTGCGACTGGCATCAATGTCAAGGCAGCCGGCGAGAACTTGGGGTTGATTGGCTACCACACCGATGGCCCTCCCATTTAGGCGGGCAAATCCTACAATAATATTTTTGGCAAAATGTTTATGGACCTCTAAAAAATAGTGCTCATCTACGATTTCTTGAATAATGTCCATCATATCGTAAGGTTTTTTAGGGTTATCCGGTATGATGTGGTTTAATTTGGCACATACGCGATCAGGTGGATCTTGATTGGGTAGCACGGGGGGATCGTCCAAATTATTGGAGGGTAGAAAATTAAGTAACTCTCTAATGTAAAGTAACGTTTGTTTGTCGTCTTCGCAGGAAAAGTGTGCCACTCCGGATTTTGTTGCATGAGTGCTGGCCCCTCCCAGCTCTTCCTTGGTAACTTCCTCATGGGTAACGGTTTTAATAACATCGGGGCCGGTAACAAACATGTAAGACGATTTATTCACCATAAATATAAAATCGTTAAGAGCTGGGCTATAAACCGCTCCACCGGCGCAAGGGCCCATTATAGCAGTAATTTGAGGAACGACTCCCGATGCAAGTACGTTACGGGTAAAAATATCGGCGTAACCGGCCAGGGACTCAATACCCTCTTGGATGCGAGCACCACCTGAGTCATTGAGTCCAATTATGGGAGCACCGTTTTTCAAGGCTAAATCCATTATTTTACAAATTTTGTTGGCCTGGGTGCGGGACATAGATCCGCCAAAAACCGTAAAATCTTGGGAATACACGTAAACCAATTTTCCATTAACCCGTCCGTACCCAGTAATAACGCCGTCACCTAACGGATGGTTTTTATCCATGCCGAAATCTGTACAGCGATGGGTAACAAAGCGGTCCGTTTCAACAAAACTGCCAGGATCCAATAGGATGTCTAGTCTTTCTCGGGCCGTGAGCCTGCCTCCCGCTTTATGTTTTTCAATTTTTTCGGGAGATGCGGGATTGAAGGCTTTTTCATTAAGTTGTTCAAGTTCCCGCAGTTTTTGTTGGACCACATCCATGGTTACCCTCCTTTACTAATTAACTAAGTGCTTCTTTTTTTATTTAGGATTCTATTTATGGTTAGCTTTGGGTACATAAATCTCATGGGTAACTGCGTCCATATAGCCGGGGAAAGGGAATTGTTTCCCGCACATGGGGCAGTCCACAAATCCAAGCCAGGGTTCGCTCAATACCCAAACCAAATCCGGAATGGGGGAATGAACCATAGCGGCGCAAGTCAGTATACCATTTAAAGTGCTCAGGATTTAATTCATGTTCTCTAATTTTTCGTTCTAAAATTTCAAGATTATCCTCACGTTGACCGCCACCAATAATCTCTCCATATCCCTCTGGAGCCAGTAAATCACTGCCCATCACAAACCCTGGATCTTTTGGGTCCTCTTTCATATAAAAGGCCTTCACCGCTGCGGGATAATGGTGGACAAACACAGGTCGATCAAATTGCGATGAAATAATGGTTTCATCAGGGGCTCCAAAATCGTCTCCAACCTTGAATTGGGGGTTCTCTCGCTTAATTATATCACAGGCCTCCCGGTAATGAAGGCGCGGAAATGGCGCTTTAACCGTTTCTAATTTAGTAACATCTCGTTCCAAGACGCGTAGTTCTTCTTTGCGGTTAGTTAAAATGCGCTGAACAATGTATTCCACTAACTGTTCAGCGAGCTCCATGTTGTCGTACATATCATGAAACGCCACTTCCGGTTCAACCATCCAAAATTCAATTAGATGTCGTCTGGTTTTTGATTTTTCGGCACGAAAGGTAGGACCAAAACAATACACTTTACCCAGAGCGGCCGCTGTTGCCTCCATATAAAGCTGACCACTCTGTGATAAGTACATTTTTTCATCAAAATACTGCGTCTCAAATAGATTGGTTGTTCCCTCACAGGCGTTGGGCGTAAAAATTGGGGCATCAGTTCGAATAAAACCACGACCATCGAAAAAGTCGCTGATGGCCTTGATCAATTCATGACGAATGCGCAATATTGCTGTCTGTCGTCTGGATCGCAGCCAAAGGTGTCGATGTTCCATCAAAAATTCAACACCATGTTCTTTGGGAGAAATGGGATATTGGTGAGCGCTTTGTAGTATTTCAAAATGGGTTACTTGCAATTCTAATTCATCACGTTTGGGATGACGGGTAACCTTTCCTCCAACTTTGACGGAAGACTCTTGAGTTAGTTGCTCAAATTTTTCGAACAGCTCCTTGCCACATGTAGGTTCCCAAAAAACGCAATTTAAAATACCCGTACCGTCCCGTAATTCTAAAAACTTTATTTTTCCGGAGGAGCGGGTATTAAACACCCAACCCATTATTTCTACATGTTGATCCACATGCCGCTTTAAGTCTTCAATCCAAATTTTCATAGAATCAAGACTAGCGCAAAAGAAACATAAAAAAGAAGGTGCGATAGGGCGCGTTGAGCCCTAAATACCCGAAAATAGCGCTTCTTCAGTTGGGGTTTTGATTCAAAAGCCACTCGAGACTTTTTCGAATATTCAATCTTCCACGGGTTTTAACCCTATAATCTTTTACTTCCACGCCCTGAAATATGGCCTGACGAAGAAGTGCGGGTGAGGCGTTGGGAGCCGCTGATTTCAGTATAGCCAATGCGCCACTCACAAAAGGTGCAGCCATACTTGTTCCACTCATGTAGCCGAAATGATTCGATTTTAGCGTACTCCAAATGAATTCTCCAGGGGCTGCTAAATGTACTAGCTCGAAACTGCTATTAGAATAGCCAGCGAGATAATCACTAGGGCGGGTAGCAGCCACTGTGATTTGAAGGGGAAACTGAAAGCTAGCAGGGTAAAATGGTAGCTGATCTAAATCAACACCTTCGTTACCTGATGCGGTAACAAACAAAATGCCCTGATTGGTAGCCTTTTGTATTTCCTCGGCTAAAATGGGAGAGCAACTAACACCTCCCCAGCTGGCGTTAATGATGTGGACTTTACGGCTCGTAGCATACCGCACCGCTAGGGCAGCTCCTAAAATGTTACCAAATCCTTGCGGATTCAGAAAACTAATGGGAATAAACTTTGCTTCAGGAGCGACTCCTGACCAATTTTGATGACTGCCAACAATAATACCGGACACATGTGTGCCATGATTGTCGAAAAAGCTAAGATTGGTGATGGGCTTGTTCTCACTAAAGTCCCAGCCGTAAAGATCATCAATTAACCCGTTTTGATCATCATCCTGTTGAGGTTCACCCATGAGTTCGTTCTGATTTACTGCGATTTTTGGGGCTAATGCCAGGTGGGTAATATCTGGGGTAGAATCAATTACTGCGATAACCACTCCCTGACCACGGAAGTTATGCTCGTGGGCCCAATAAGTTTCGGTTTTTATTTGCCCCCAATTGGGTTGTGGCGCTTGCGAGGTTGCTACCATTTCGGTAACAAGATCATTAAAACCAGAAGTGGTGGGCACTACGATTTTTTTCATGGATTCTGCCCATCTGATTTCATTCAAGTTAGGTTTAATCCAATCATTGATGAAAGAATCATCATCAGGAGCATTTACTGTTACTAATGATTCATCCTCTTTCTTGATTAGATAATAGCCAGGAATTTTATTTTCAGAACAATTTGGACCGATAGAGGGATTACTTTCGGGAAACACAGAGTTAACGCTTTTGTTGTTTTGACAGCTTGGGCCAGTTACAAGGAGAAGGAATAAAAGGGGAAGCACGGTACACTGGGAAAGAAAATTTGGGGAATAAGATGATCTATTTGACATATTGAAACCCCTCCCTGGGATCTTGTTTAATGACTCGGCTTCTTAGCGGGACGGTTAATATTACCTGGACATTGGTGTTGATGGTTGGGACGTTTAACTTTTTTCGCGCTTCAAATAAACCTTTGAGGATTACCGGAAGAAAGATTAAACAATTTAAAATGAGTGCTTTATTGTTGTTTTTGCTGGCCTTTTTAATGGCCAGCAGTAGTTGGTTTCAAGCAGCACAGGATTTAGTTTTAATCTTGTTGGCTGGGTATATTGTCACAAATTGGTTTCATCTGGCCCGAAGTGCTCGATTGGTTTTCTTGCAACATCGATGGTTTTGGATGGTCTGTGTATTATATGTAATTTGGAGTGGGGTTACCATTTGGT
The DNA here is from genome assembly GCA_025055135.1 of Pseudobdellovibrionaceae bacterium. Classification (GTDB taxonomy): domain Bacteria; phylum Bdellovibrionota; class Bdellovibrionia; order Bdellovibrionales; family Bdellovibrionaceae; genus JANWYU01. The sequence goes on from JANWYU010000066.1 coordinate 4,381, forward strand.
TGGCTCCCAAAAGCTATTGGCATGATGTGAAATGTTTACTGGCCCATCAAAGTTTTATTCATTTGTTTCTTGCTACCCTTTTATTTCATTCCCAGGAAAGGTTGACTCAAGTTTATCGGGTCATGGCGCGGTGGGTGGTTGTTCTAGCCGCTTTCAGTTGTCTTTATGGAATTGTCATGCACATAAAAGGATTTGATCCCATTTTTCAAAGAGATACGGGTCGATTGCTAGGTTCGGTTAATAGCGCTACTTATCATGCTCATAATGTGTCCATTCTGTTAGCATGGGTAACTCCCTTTGTTTGGACTGAGACTCATCGTAGTATTGGGAGTATGTTGTCTGGTAACATTACAAGAAGGCAATTTGGAGAATCCCTTTTGTTGGGGATGGGATATTTATTGATGCTCTCCTCGGTGTATCTTACCTTCACCAGGGGGGCATGGTTAGCTGTTACTATAACCTTGTTGTGGTTTTGGCTTACACTACCGAATTCTAAGGCTAAAATTGTTACTATGGTAATATCATTATTGGTGTTGGGTGGGTTGTTTGTATTTGATTCCCGGTTGGGAAATCGCTTTTCTCAGTCGTTTGATGGTGAATCAGACTTAGCTAGGAAGGCATTGTTTTTAGTTCACTTAGACATGTTTTTAGAACGCCCTTGGACCGGGCAGGGTTATTACCAATACAAAAAAGAAAGCATTGCTCTTCCTTTTACCAGCAAATATCCTGAGCTGTCTGATGATGAATTAAAATTCAGTCATGCCCATAATCAATTTTTGCAAGTGGCTAGTAACACGGGTATTCCAGGGGTTGTTTTGTTTTTGTTGTTGCTTTTTTATTTGGCCCGTCGAATGTTTCTTTTTAAGCAGAAGGCGGACTGGTTGGGCAAATGGGGAGAGAACCAAATTATGGAAAGGGACGATCAAAAGGCGGTTCGTCTTGCCTTTATTGCTACGATCATATTGTTTTTAACCGATCAGACCTTCGAATATGGTCTTTCTCGAACCGTCATTATTATGATATGGGCATGGATTTTAGCATCAGACATGTCTCTCAATAAGACCGATGTTCGTTCAGATAGTCGATTTGATCCACAGTCCACGGATCTACAAAAGGGGGCGGTCTAAAACTGTCAAGATCCACATACTTAATAATGGATTTGTCAATTAGAGACTTTAAAACTATTTTTTGAGTTTCTTCGTTGAGTCGCCCCCTTTTAACGAATTCCAAAAACGATCGCACCAGCTCTTCGTGGGTAAATCCATAGTGGGCGTGCATTTCGTCATATACCGTGAATACATCGTCTAAAAGTAATTTTTTGTCTTGAAAGAGATCTAAGGCAATTTGAAACGAATTATAAGTGGGAATTGTTCTTCGACCAAACTTTAAGTAATAGTCTGGGTCGGTATCAATAGCTAGGTTAATATAAATTTTACGAACAGGATCGTTTTTTGGTAGGGCTTTTCTTTGATCTAAAATAAAGGCGATGGTTTCGGGAGCTACCGAAAATTTTTTTAGTATGAGTTCCAGTTCTTCATCTGATACTCTCTGGGCGCAAATATCAGAGTATAAATTATAAATGACTGCATCAGATTCTGAATCATCCCCCCATAAAGTTTGTTGAGTATGTTCACCCAACTGGGATCGCAAATAAATAAGAGCGGATAATTTGTAACCAATATGGCGCCTCAGGCGTCCCCAACGATTGGGAGTCAAGTTGGCTGCATTATTTTTAAAGTAACATCCAATGGGTCGAATGCCATCATACTCTAGCTTTTCCCGAATCCGTTCTTCCATTTGATGGGGGGAGGCTGTGATAAAAAAAATAGGAAACTGTTGAACGCCTTTTTCTTCAAGGTAACGTGTTTGCAAGCGCAATATTAAGGTGTTTGAGGCGGGAATATTTTTCTTTGACCAAGATCGTTCAATAAAGGCGTGCAATAGCCCTGAAAGAGAATCGATTCGGGTATCTAAATAGGTTTTATCTAAATCCCAGATAAAAGTTTCACTAAAATGGCGAATGTCTCCTTTAAAATAATGGTAACCCACCATTTCACCTAGAAACACAGTTGGTCGTAATTTCATGCTACAGAATGTTAAATGACTTTTTGTGGAAACTCAAATTTTAACCAAGCTTTAACGATGATCCCAAACTTAAAAAACTACTCTAGGATCAAAGGTAACTCAACATCAATGCTCGATCCACGGAAATAGGGCAAACGAAATTGGAGAAGGGTTTGGCGAAAACACTCTTTAATTGTGTCCGGGATATGGGTTGAAGATTGGATAGTGATGGAGGAAACCCCAGTTTTTTTGTACTGTAATTTAAATAACACATTGATCGGCAGTTGAACCAAAGAAGAATCGCTATCTTGATGCCATTT
>JANWYU010000077.1 GCA_025055135.1 Pseudobdellovibrionaceae bacterium
CTCATTCCCATAAAATCCTCCTTAAATTAATATTAAAATTTTAAAGTTATATTGATTTATCTTTTGATTTGTTTACTTTTAAGCGCCATTTGTTATAACTCATTTTCACTGTTACCAATTCATGTTACCTAACTTTTGTTAATTGCTTCATTTTATTTATTTCACTTTTTATGCATCATTTTCTTCTTCCATGATGACACCAACCTCCTTTTAAATCTGATGCAGGATGTGACCAGCATTCCTGGGTGAATCCTTCACCGGGTTAAACATGCACTTCCTCAGTCTCAATCGATGGGGGTGTCAAAAAATTGACGGAGCGAAAGACTAGATTTTTATTTTTCATATCAAAATTGGACGAAAGTGGTTATGATCGTTTCAGGGACTTTTTGGTTATGCGATTAGTTTTGTTGCGACATGGAGAAAAGTCTTGGCTATCAGAGGGTGGCGAGAATCCGCTTAGTGAGCGGGGATCACGGCAGGCCTTACATTTGGTCGAGTTAGTGCAGCAAGGCCAAATTCCCCGTCCTAGCCAAATATGGGTATCTCCCCTCATCCGGACCAAGGCCACCATTGCCCCCTTAGCCGAAGCTTGGTCGATTCCAGTTTTGGTTAAGAGAGAACTTTTGTTACATCAAGAAAATGAGACCTATGGTGACTTTAGTCGCAGGGTGAAGGAATTGATCAATAGCTGTTACCAAGATGCGGAGGATTTTGTTTTGCTCATATGCTCTCATCAAGATTGGTTAATGGAGGTGATGAGTTATTTACCCCTAGCTCATGCTACCATTCCGTTTCAATCTTGGGCCAGTGGGCAGTTTATGGTGTTCAATCGATCACCGGGCTCTGACCGATGGGAATTGATTGGGCAGGGGCGACTTTCCTGGACTACGTGAAGATGAGGGAGTATGTTTGGGTTGTCAAAGATTTAGAGCCGCTCTAAATCGTTTTGGTTGGCATAGTGATGGGGGGCAGCGATGGTCATTCGTAACATTTGGTGTGTGGGGCGTAATTTTTTAGACCACGTTCAGGAGATTGGTGCTGAAATGCCCCAGGAACCGATTATCTTTTTAAAAGCAGGATCATCTGCTACCGTAGGAAGTTCGGAAATTTGGTTACCGTATTGGACGGAAGAAGTCCATTATGAATTGGAGTTGGCCTTAAGGTTTGATGCCTTTTTAAAAATCAAAGAGGCAGCTTTAGCATTAGATCTTACAGAAAGGCGTTATCAACGTGAGGCCAAACAAAAGGGTTTGCCTTGGACCCGATGTAAAAGTTTCGATGAGGCCTGTCCTATAACGCCTACTTTTCTCATCCGTTCTTTAGAGAGTATCAAAGATACTCCCTATCGACTATGGATTAACGGACAACTACGGCAAGAGGCTATTGCCCGACATATGCATTTTCCTTTGGAATTTTTGGTACAACATTTGGAGGAGTTTTACCCGGTAACAGGAGGGGATTTTCTCTTAACAGGAACCCCGGCCGGTTCTGGCCCCCTTCAGCCGGGGGATGAAATAAAGGTGCAGTTTTTGGGAGAGATTACCCATATTTGGAAGGTATTTAAACATCAAGCCCCTTCAGGGGATCGTTAATTTTGCCGCACTGTTGCGGAGGGATCACGCTTCCGTTCTGTTCAATTCTGGTTTAAGTTTCTTTACGGAATTGTTTTTTCTCTTTTAGTTTTTTAGTTTGAAAATGATTTTTGGTGAGTAGTAATAGACTGAGATTAATAGTAAGTATTAGGATAAATGTAAATTAAATAAGGAGATGTTATGAATCAACCTCAAGGCCCTAATATATTTGAAATGTTACTACCCTTTATTTTCATATTTGTTATATTTTATTTTTTGATCATTCGTCCGCAATCTAAAAGAATGAAAGAACAGGAAGCTATGTTAAGTAAGCTTCAGCGGGGCGACGCAGTGGTTACTCAATCAGGTATTTTGGGTGTTATTGATGCTATTAACGATCATATTGTGACCTTAGAAGTAGCAAGTAACACGAAAATTAAAGTTTTACGTAAACAAATCGCAGGTTTGCAGGAGCATATCCTTCAGAATTCGAATCCCGCTCAAAAAAAATCATAAAGTTTGGTATGTGGGGTTAAAAATGATTCTGGTTTAGGAAGGGTGTTTTCATGGAAAAAGCAAATTACCGGTGGAAATTAGTTCTTGTTTTTGTGGTATTGTTGGGGAGTCTACTCTATTTCATACCCAACGTCTTTCATGTGAGCTGGTGGCCTGTGCAACAAAAATTAAATTATGGACTCGACATACAAGGTGGCCTGCACTTGGTGATGGGAATCGATATGAAAGAGGTTTTCCGTTCGTTGATGGCGCGAGAAGCAAAATCAGTGCGCAGTTCGTTGGCTGAAGAGGGTATCGTGGTTTCTGATCTACAGGTGCAGGACGAAGAGCGGGGCGAAATAGTGATTAGTTTGAAGGACGTGGAACCTGGTAAGAGGAAAGATACCAAACAGAGAATTGAACGGTTTATGACGGATCATTTGGACACACGTTACCTTAAAGTGAGTGAAGATGATGAGCGCCTTGTATATAGGATGTTAGATGCTTTTGTACTCGATTACCGACAGAAGGTATTAAGTCAATCCTTAGAGACCATACGAAATCGAATCGATGAATTTGGTGTGGCTGAGCCTTCCATTCTTGCTCAGGGCGACGATCGTATTTTAATACAGTTACCGGGGATTAGTGATGTGGAAACTGCTAAACAATTGATTTCCTCGGCGGCACGATTGGAATTCATGTTAGTGGAAGATAAACCTATTGATGAACTACAGGCAATGATTCGCGAAGCTGAAGAGAAGGGCGGATACCAACTTGGTAAATTGAAATACTCGGACTACATTAAGAGGTTAAACTCTGATTTAAAGGATAAGTTACCTCCTAACACCATTATTTATTTTGAAAAAGCGGGGCAGGCCACCCAACTGGAGGCAGGTCGCGTTCCGTACCTTCTCAGAACGGATACGGGAGTGGACGGCGGTCTTTTGGAGGATGCTCGGATTTCATTTGACCAATTTAGTAACCCAGAAGTGGCTTTGCAGTTTAATCCCACAGGAGCGGTAAAATTTCGAGAGGTTACCGGTAAGAATGTGGGTAGAAGATTGGCTGTGGTGTTGGATAAAGTAGTCAAAAGTGCGCCAACCATTAAGGTGGAAATTAGCGATGGTCGAGCCAGTATTACTTTGGGTGGGGCTCGAGATCGGCAGGCTATGATGGAAGAGGCGAAAATGCTGGTAACCACGTTGCGAGCTGGGGCATTGCCTGCCACCTTAGAACAACTGGAGGAACGAAGGATTGGACCTACCTTAGGTGCCGATCACTTGAAGCGAGCGGAGCTAGGGGCCTTTTTGGGAGCGCTAGGAGTGTTACTGATTATGATTCTTCGCTATCGAAGCTTTGGTGTATTGTCTTGTATTGCTTTGGTGTACAATGTGATTCTGATTCTTGCTTTGCTAACCTCTTTTAAGGCTACTTTAACTTTACCTGGTATCGCGGGTATTGCCTTAACGGTGGGAGTGGCGGTGGATGCTAACGTTCTGATTTTTGAAAGAATTCGTGAAGAACTGAAACGAGGTTTGGGATTTGCTTATGCCGTTCGAGAAGGTTACTCAAAAGCATGGTCAGCAATTATGGATGCGAATATTGTAGTAGCTGCTACGAGTATTATCTTGCTTTATTTTGGTACTGGTCCTGTTCGTGGATTTGCAGTGACTCTCTTAACAGGAATTGTTACTACTCTGTTTAGTCAGGTTTTCTTGACTCACGCAGTTTTACAATGGCTGTTGGAAGGAAGAAAAGTAAAGCAGCTAGCAATTTAGGGAATGTGGAGTGTTTATGGATCAGTTAAAGGGAAGTAAAGTGGAATTTGATTTTGTTGGGAAAATTCCTTTTTTTGGGACAATTTCTGCTGTTTTATTTGTGGCCATGTCTCTTTATTTGATTTTTAAGGGATTACCCTATGGCATTGATTTTGTGGGAGGGACAGAGCTACAGATTCAGTTTTCAAAGGATGTTCCGATTGGTGATTTGAGGGTTGCATTAGGTACATTAGGGGCTGTAAAACCGAGCGTTCAAGAATATGGAGATGCGAAAAATTATTTGATTCGGTTTCAACTGCCGATTTCTGACCAGATGACTCCCTCTGAAATTAACAAGCTACAAAATGAAACAGTAGATAAAATTAAAAATTTGGTAACATCCGGTTCTTTTCAGGAAAATGCGGGGGAGGTTGTACGGGTTGATTCGGTTGGGCCTCAAGTAGGTCAAGAGCTTAAAAGATCTGGAGTGCTTGCGGTGTTTTATAGTTTGTTACTGATTTTAATTTATATTGCCATGCGGTTTGACTATAAATTTTCTCCAGGTGCCGTGTTGTGTTTGATTCATGATGTTGTGATTACTTTGGGAGTTTATGCTTTATCAGGTCGCGAAATCAATGTTCCGGTTATTGCGGCCGTTTTGACCTTGATTGGATATTCCTTAAATGACACCATAGTGGTGTTTGATAGAATCCGGGAAACCGAGCAGGGAAATCCCAAACTGCCCTTTAAGGCAGTGATCAATCGTGCCTTAAATGAAATGTGGCAAAGAACGGTGGTTACCTCTGGAACGACCTTAGTTGTTGGTGTGGCCTTGCTGTTTGTTACCCAGGGTGCTATTTCGGATATCGCCCTCATTTTAACTGTAGGCATTGTTGTGGGAACTTATTCATCTATTTATATTGCTTCACCTTTAACGTTATGGTTGGATCAATGGCTAGGGCGTCATCAATTTGATATTTTCCCCAAGCCTAAATTTTCTGATTCTTAGTGGAACAATATTTTTTTGAATTTTGTGAACACCTATGAGCTCTCAGCATCAGACTCCAAAGCTATATACTATGGAGTCTCTTTTTCGGGTGACCAAAAGGGTCATCACCGACTTAGTCAATAATGAAAAGGATATTAAAACTGTTTTGGATTTACCGAGTGGTGGAGGGGCTCTAGCTTATTATTTGAAAAATCAATTGGGGCTATCAGTAGTTGCCGCTGACATTGATCCAAATAAGTTTGATGCTTCGGTGTGTCCCTTTTTTAAGGTAGATCTAAATCAGGTCTTACCATTTGGTGATAATTCTTTTGATTTGGTGGTTTGTATGGAGGGGCTAAAGCATGTTTCCTATTTAGAACTAGCCATTAAGGAATTGGCCCGAGTTACCAAAAAGGGTTGTTATTTGATTGTAACCATTCCGAATGATTTGTGTATGGAAGCGCGACTGAGTTATTTTTTTGATGGTTTTGTCGATTTAGAATGGAAAAGGGCATTACCACCCAATCATCCCGATGTAACGAATTATTTGTATATTAAATCTTTAATTAGTTTGCCTTATTTGTATTTTTATTTTGAACAGAATGGATTACGGTTACTAAAAACGGAAACGTCTCATTATCGTTTTTGGAGTCTCTTATTGGCGCTTCTTTTATATCCCATTTTAATCATAGCTGTGTGGCGGAGGGTTTCTGTGCATCACCCTTTGTTTAGAGAAATGATCTCTCTTGTGTGGCTAGCTGGAAAACGTAATGTTCTTGTTTTGAAAAAAAATTGAATTATTGGATATTTCCTTCGGAGATCTTGATGTTTTTCGTTGCTGTAGTGCTTTTTCTGCCACCATAGAATGGATTTAAAAAAAGGAGTTTTGTAGTTTGTGTCATAGGATGATAGGAAGAACTTTATTATTTTTTTTGTGCAAATAGGAACAGCTCAATGCCTAACCGACCTGGTTCCGCCAGTGGGGGGCGTAAGCGTTGCCAATAGATAAATTGGAAATAGGGCTCTAACCGCTGCTGATATTCGTATTCGCTTCCCCCAAAAGGCGGAGAGTTTTTCCAATAATGGCAGAAAAGGATGGCACAGAGCCATCCTTTTTCTCTTAGTTTTTTTTGCCATATTGTTACCAATTGGTTCCGTTTTTTGGGGGTAATAGCGCAAAAAAAGGTATGTTCAAAAATAATATCATATGATTGATCATCAATGGGAACTTTAGGTTGGAAAACATCAGAGCAAATCCACCGAATATTGTCTAAGTGTTTCCATTTCTCTTGGCCTAATTCAATGGCAGCTGGTGAAAAATCAACTGCTGTTACTAGGTGCCCTTGGGAGGCCCAAAAGGCAGCGTCATTGCCGGATCCACAGCCAAGAATGAGCACCTTTGAGCGGGGTAGTTTCAGTTGAGGCAAAATGTGGGGGAGGGATTGATGGGCTCGATTAAGTTCCCAACCCGGAGGAATGTGGGATCGATATTTTTCGGTCCAAAAAGTCTCAAGGTGTACTGGAACCTGTTCCGACTCAGCAAAATAATTTGGAATTCGATAAATTTGGGAATTTACAGTGATCTGGTTATCTGAGTAATGTTCCAAAATACTCATTAGTTGGGCTTGCGCCTTGCGACTTAATACAAAGGGAATGTTGTTCGGATAGGTAACACCGCACAAACGGTCCCATTCATCAATTGTGAGGCTGTTAATTTTAAAGGAAACAGAAATTTGATAAGGAAGAGTTCCCTTCCAGAGGGCATCTCCCTCTGGAGAAATCCCATCCTGTTCTACATGCTGAATCACATAAGGAAAATCAAAAGCCTCTACTACAAATGATTGTTGCTTGACGGAAGTAACCCAGGTTAAAGAGTGAGTAGGGTCCAAGCGGATATGCTCTAAAATCTCTCGACCAATATTTGGGTCACTCACCCGAATTCCCGAAAAATGAGGGTAACCCTCACTATCAATGGAAACAAAGTGATACTGATCATTCTGATTCATCAGATTTTACGTGATGGTCCGAGAGGCCTTTGGGATAAATTTTTAACTCCTCCTCGAAAACGATACTTTCTTTTGGAGTCTTAAAATGCTTAATGGTCCAAACTTGCTGATCCTCCTGTTCCGCAGTTTTCTCGAGTAGTAACTCTGCTTGAATCTCTTGACGCGCTATTTTTTTTCCCTCTGGAGTGTTGCGATCAAAGGAATAGATTACATACGCAATTAATTTCGTTTCTGGGTTATCCGGACTGGGGGCCGTCCACAGCTGTTTTACATAAAAATCACTGAGCTCAGAGTGTTGAGTGATCAGATTTTTTTTTAAAATCTCACGTATCTCCTCTTGCACCAGAAAATGGGTTTCGTAACTAATAGGGGAGGATTGTTGCGTTTGTTGCCAACTCCAAACCAATAAAACCGCTAACAACAATAGGGCTAATAATCTCATGGCATTAAACCTAAATTTTTTTTGCCGTTCTTCAATGTTAGTCTTATGCTTTAAGGATGTCAAAGACGAGGTGGCAAATGGTGCTAAAAGATCGCTTAAAAAAATCTTTGGAGGCTCCGGTTCGACAATTTTTTATGCGGGTTGAGCCTTTAGTGAACCAATCACGCATGCGCATTGTGAAACTGACTCAGGATCGGATTGAGGTTAAGATCTTTCACAATTGGCTTACCCAGAATTGGCGTAAGCCCGATCAATTGAGTGTAGAGGTCATAAATAACTTAGTTTTTGAGGCTTTTTTTCTCTTATTAGAGCAGAAAAATCGGGCATTTCAATTTCATTTTCTACAAAAGTATCAAATTGAATGGTTTAGTGAGGTGGGGATTCTAAATGATTTAAAATTCAAATTGCAAATAACAGAAAACCACCTAAAGGCTGTGGAAGAGGCTTTAAAGGAAAGTACTGTGGCGTCGATGACTCTCACCGGTTTTTTTTATTCCATTAGTGATCAATTAGTTGGACAATGTTACTGGGATTTTCAGGTTAAGGGAGTTGATCAAGTTCAGTAACAAACATAACAAAGTGGGATGATACCATGTATTTGATTGAAAATTCTGTTTCGCAAAGTGATAGTGCCTATCAAAAAAACCGTGAGCATTTTGAATCATTGGTAGCCGAGTATCGGCGACGGTTGGAGGTAATCCGGCAAGGTGGGGGTAAAGAGGCTATTGAAAAGCACAAGTCTCGAGGAAAAATGACGGCACGAGAGCGGATTGATCAATTAATTGATCCGGGAACAGGATTTTTAGAGGTGGGGGCCTTTGCAGCCTGGGATATGTACGAGGGTAGTGCTCCGTCAGCCGGCGTTGTTGCTGGGATTGGTAAGATTCATGGTACCCCATGTATGATTGTTGCCAATGATGCTACCGTAAAAGGGGGAACTTATTTCCCTATGACGGTAAAGAAGCACCTTCGGGCTCAGGAAATCGCGTGGGACAACGGGTTACCTTGTTTGTATTTGGTGGATTCGGGAGGAGCCTTTTTACCCTTACAAGATGAAGTTTTTCCTGATAAGGAGCATTTTGGACGAATTTTTTTTAATCAAGCCCGGCTTTCAGCTGCTGGTATTCCGCAGATTGCGGTGGTAATGGGATCGTGCACGGCAGGGGGGGCCTATGTTCCTGCCATGTGTGATGAAAGTATTATCGTTAAGGGTAATGGAACTATTTTTCTTGGTGGACCTCCCTTGGTGAAGGCTGCTACCGGCGAAGAAGTAACTGCTGAAGAATTAGGTGGTGCGGTGGTGCATACCGAAAAAAGTGGCGTGGCTGATCATTTTGCAGAAAATGACGAAGAAGCGCTTTTTTTGGCTCGGGAGGTAGTAAGGCATTTAAATTATAGACCAAAGCACGAGCTGGCACGTGTTCCTGTTCAAGAACCTGTGTTACCAGTAGAAGATATTTACGGAATTGTTCCCAAGGATTCAAAACAGCCCTTTGATGTGCGACAGGTGATTGGACGGTTAGTGGATGGTTCTATCTTTCATGAATTTAAGGCTCATTTTGGGAAAACATTGGTAACCGGGTTTGCGCATATTTTTGGTTATCCAGTTGGAATTGTGGCAAATAATGGAGTTTTGTTTAGTGAGAGTGCATTAAAGGGAGCGCATTTTATAGATCTTTGTGATCAGCGAGGTATTCCTTTGATTTTTTTGCAGAACATTACTGGATTTATGGTTGGGAAAAAATATGAACATGAGGGGATCGCCAAACATGGTGCTAAGATGGTAACAGCAGTTTCTTTGGCGTCTGTACCCAAATTTACTGTTGTGATTGGAGGAAGCTATGGTGCGGGAAATTATGCCATGTGTGGGCGCGCTTATCATCCACGGTTTCTTTGGATGTGGCCGAATGCGAGAATTGGGGTCATGGGGGGAGAACAGGCAGCTCAAGTTTTGGCTCAGGTTAAACGAGATCAATTGATTCAAAAAGGAATTGTGTGGAGTCAGGAGGAGGAGCTAGCCTTTAAAAAACCCATCTTGGAAAAATACGAGAGAGAAAGCTCATGTTACTATTCTTCTGCCCGTCTTTGGGACGATGGTATCATTGATCCTTTAGACACACGACAGGTTTTGGGAATGGCTTTGGAGGTTTCTTTATATAGGACTTGGTCCAATCGGATAAAAGGTGTTTATCGGATGTAACTGAGGACCGAAGCAGTAAGGGTGAGGAAGGTTTTATGGTAACAGTTTTAATCCAAGATGAAGGACATTTTGTCCGGGTGGAATTGAATGACCCTAGTCAGAAAAATGCGTTGTCTCAAGAAATGATTCAAGAACTCACCAAATTTTTTCGTGGATTGAATGGAAAGCAGCACTCACAGTGGCGCTTTGTTACTCTTGAGGGAAAGGGGGATGTGTTTTGTGCAGGGGCGAATTTGGTGGAAATGAAAAACTCTATAGACTGGGACCACGAGGAAAATATGAGACGTGCCCTCTCATTACATGAAATGTTTCAGGCGTTTTATGAATGTGAAATACCCATTTTGTGTCGTGCTCAGGGAGCTGTTTTTGGAGGGGCCTTAGGATTGGTAGGATTAAGTGATTATGTGATTGCTGAGGAATCAACTATTTTTTGTTTTAGTGAGGTAAAATTGGGTTTAGCGCCCGCAGTTATTAGCGATTTTCTTTTACGTAAATTCCCACCTGGGACGTTACAACCTTACATGATTTCGGGAATACGCTTTTCGGCGGGGGAAGCCCAAAGAATGCAGCTAATTCATCAGATTACTGGAGCGGGACGATCATCAGAGGTGTTTAAAGATTGTATAAATCATTTCCTGTCTTTAGGTCCCCAGAGCATTCGGGTTACTAAAAAATTAATTAAACAATTAAGCGGTAATATTGATTGGGGAGAAAGGCGTCAATTTACTACCCAACTTATTGCTGGATTGAGAGTCTCAGAAGAAGGACAGGAGGGAGTAAAGAGCTTTTTAGAAAAGAGGAAACCAAGGTGGGTAACAACGAGTGGGGAGTAAGAGATGAAGGATAAAGTGGCCATTGTCAATCGAGGGGAAGTAGCAGTCCGTATTATTCGATCTTGTCAAGAGCTGGGTTTAAAAACGGTACTTCTACATTCGGAGATTGATCGAAAAACGTTAGCCTATCGTCTTGCTGATGAAACCTATTGTTTGAATGGTAACACAGTGGCTGAGACTTATTTAAACATACCGAAAGTGGTAAAAGCATTGAAGGAATGCTGTGCCTGGGCTGTACATCCAGGATTTGGTTTTTTATCAGAAAATCCAGAATTTGTGCGGGAATTAGAAAAAAACAACATATTGTTTATAGGGCCTAATAGTGAAAGCATGGAAGCTTTGGGTAACAAAGTAAATTGTAAAAAATTGGCTCAAAAGGTTGGTGTTCCTCTGATACCAGGCTATGAAGGGGATAATCAAGATGTGAATTTTCTGGTGAGGCAGGCTCAAGAAATTGGATTTCCCGTGGTGGTTAAAGCTGCAGCTGGTGGAGGTGGGAGAGGAATGAAGGTGATTCGCAATCTGGCTGAGGCTTCTGAGCAAATCAGCGCAGCGCAAAGGGAGGCATTGGTTGCTTTTGGTAGTTCCCACGTTTTTTTAGAAAAGTATTTGGAAAGAGCCAAACACGTTGAAGTTCAGATATTTGTTGATAGCGTTGGTAACGTTGTTCATTTTTTTGAGCGGGAG
>JANWYU010000148.1 GCA_025055135.1 Pseudobdellovibrionaceae bacterium
ACTGTCTCTTTTTAACACTAAGGTGTAGTGAAATTAAACGCTCTTTATTTAAAAAAAAGCAGAAAACCATTGGCCGTTATTATTAACTTATTAACTAGTTAGAGGACCATTAGGCCAAAGCCCTAGGATGATATCCGAGGGGCCAGTGACGTCCGCGACCAAAGGCCCGATCAGAAACCTTTAAAATGGGAGGGGCCTGCCATCGCTTAAATTCACTGTTTTTAATAAAGGAAAAAGTCCAGGAAGGAAGTTTGCGTCCCACACCACGACAGCCTTTTTCCAAAAAGGCCATAAAGTATTTATCTAATTCCTCATAAGGAGGTAACACATCCTGATCTTTTTGATGAAGGCGTAGCTCTGCAGTTGGAGGGCGAAGAAAAATCTCTCGAGGGATTTTACCTTCTGTCACATAAATTTGTGCTAATTCGTACACTTGTGTTTTCCACAAGTCACCAATGGGTAACAATCCACCCGCCATGTCTCCATAAATGGTACCATAACCTGTGGCCAATTCTGACTTGTTACTTGTCGCAAGAAGAAGCGAATGATAGTGATTAGCATACGCCATCAGCACCAGCGCCCGCAAACGACTTTGTATATTTTCATGAACCAACGAAAATTCCTGAACCGACCAGGCCGCCGCCAAACCATCTTCTAAGTGTTGAAACAAAGACTCTATTGAAAATTCCAAAATTCGAACCCCGTTCCGAGTTCCCAACTCTTGAGCCAGGCGCAAAGAATCATTAGAAGTAAAGCGAGAGGGTAACATAATCGCCGTAACTCGTTCACTCCCCAAAGCGTCACAAGCCAAAGCCAAAACCAAAGCAGAGTCGATCCCCCCGCTCACTCCCAAATGTACCTGATGAAACCCGTTTTTTTTTACAAATTCTCCAAGTCCTACAAGTAAGGCCTGGCGCACCTCTTCGGGATTAAATTCTATCAAACAAGGATGCTTTCCTTTTGTTTGGCTTTTGCGGTTCTTACCTCCTGGCCTCTGACTAACGGCAATACCCGAAATGCCCGCATCATTATTAAGCTTCAAACGCTCTAAACCAAGGCTATGGAACTTGGGGGATTGCTCGTTTAGGGCTACACTATTGATTTTCTCCCATTCCCATTTACCCTTTGAACCTGTTACGTGGTAAATAGTTACCTGTTCCCGAAAAGAAGGCAGCTGGTCCCAAACCTTCTTTTGGTAAGGTAACATGACTAAACTTTTCCCATCAAAAATTAATTCATCCTCTGCTCCAACTCGATTACAATACACTAGGGGCTTTCCAAAGTAGGAAACGGTTTTCCTTATTACGTGCTCGCGTTGCCGTTCTTTGGTGTGGGTGAAAGGGGACCCACTTAAATTGAGTACCACATCAAAGGTGTCATCCACCGAGGTCAACATATTTTCCTCATGTTGACCCCAACGCCAAATATCCTCACAAATAGTAACCAGAAAGCGGAATCCACCCCAAGAAATAATATTATTGTCCAATTTCCCCTTTTGGAACCAACGATCCTCATTAAATACATCATAAGTAGGTAACGCCGATTTGGTAACAATTTGACATTTATTTTTACTTAAAAAAACTGCAGCATTTAAAAAAGGCCTAGAACTTTTAAAATTATAAGGAATGATAGAGCCAAAAATTAAACCAACATGCGGAAAATATCGCAATTTTGCTTTTAACTGAGAGATCTGTTTTTTAAAACATTTGGGGGAACACATGACTTCCACAAGATCATGCCACGGGTATCCAGATAACATTCCCTCTGGAAACACGATCAGCACTGAGTTTTTACCAGAATCTAATGCGTTGGTAACTTGCTGTAAGACATCCTGAATTTTTTTTCGGTTACCCTCCCAATCACCGACCCATGAATTTAATTGAGCCAAAACCAAATACATTAAGACCCCATATTTTTTTTAACCTGCGCAACCTGAGAACCAATCACCCAAGCCACTATTAAAATTACAAGGATAATTATTAAGTAACGTATGAAATGTCCGAAGGAAAATCCAGTGAAATTATCATCTGCCACTTTTTGAGAGCCTGATTTTGTTTGTTCCACTTGAAAGCGGCGAGCCTTAGCAAATGACAAACCCTGTAGTTCCTCCTTTTTCAAGTTTGCTACTTTTCGTGTGGCCTTTTCTTTTCGCTCCTCCTGTTCGACCACTTGCTCCATCCATCCCCCTAATCCTCTGACCCGAACTGATTGACGCCTCCTTCTTGGCACATAAAAAGAATCCTTACCACCCCGTATGGCTTTTTGTTTTGATAAAGAACCCTCGGATTCTTCCCCGTGATGAGAAGAAGAGCCCTCCCCCACTGCAAATCGACGGCTACTCCCCATTAAGCCATCTGCTACTGGAGGCCCCGCAATTTGCCTACGGCGTCCAGAGGGATTAAGCCTATTCCCCCTCGATCGATCGGCGATGCCAGCCCCTGCTGATGAGTCTCCACTAACAGACGCCGATGAAGAATTTTTTCCTTTACCGTCCATCTGATCCTCAGAGGAGCCATTTTCCCTGGAAGATCCTCCCGATCCCCCTTGACCGCCCCCACTGCCACCACCCCCACTACCACCACCCCCATCGGCCAAACTCTGTCCCTCGAAGCGACAATCAACCACATCATCCCCATCGCCCAATATCTTGGGTAACTCTCCTTGATCCAGCAAACAATCAATATACTCACCAATATAAAATTGGGTCCAGCGCTGAACTGGCGTAAAAAGACGGTTTAAAACTAAAAAGGCAATGGCAATAATCACCACTAATAATAGAACATATTCGGTTGTTCCTTGACCTCGCTGAAACGGGTTGAATTGACTCATATAGGCTCTATTATACCATAGAACTCATGATCTTCCTGTTTCTATTTTTTACTAGCCTTTGGTCATTCCCAAGTTACAGCCAAGAATCACCAAAAACGCCACCAATGACCCCTCAAGAAATCGTTGCTACCTATGCCAAAAAAATTGACCAATTATCAAACCAACAACTTTTGGATTTGGCCGATGCCTACAAAAAAATGGGCAATAATCAAGGAGCCATCCGTATTTATGAATTTATGATTCAAAACGAGAAAGGTAACGATCTGCCATTCTTAGGACTAGGGCGCATCTATTGGCAAGAAAAAAAATACAATCTGGCGGTTCGCAAATTTGCAGAGGCCCTTGAAAAAAACAATAAAGATCCCCAGACCTACATAGAGATGGGTCAATTAATTTTGGAATCAAAACCTAAAAATTTTGTAGAAGTCCGGATGCTTTATGAGGATCTAGTACATAAATTTGGACCAAAACTTGAATATGAAATAAAACTATGTGAGCTAGCTACCCTAGAAGGCCAACATGAATTAGCCAAAAAAAATTGTGAGAAGGTGTTAAAAAAAGAACCCCAAAACTTCTCCGCCCAGTATCACTTGATTTTGGTTTTTAAGGATACTTCCCAATGGCAACGTGCAGACCAAATGGCCGATGAGCTATTAAAAAACCCCTCACTCACTTTTGAGCAACGTTACCAATTAGCCATGTACTTTGAGGAACGAGGTAACGTTGTCAAAGCTTTGTCCACCATCGAACCCCACTTAACCAACTCTGAGGCTTCGGCCAAATCTTTGGCGAAGGCGGCCACCTGGTCCTGTAGCCTGCAAAACTTTGATCCTTGCTACGAATATTTCCGTAAAGCATGCATCCAAGATAGCAAAGTCAGTATTGATATTCGCAAGGCCATGTCCTTTATCAAAATGACTAAAGATCCTAAAATGATCGAGCGCTTTGAATTGCTGTATCATCAATGTTTTGGCAAAAAACTAATGACATTGCCAGCTCAGTCAAAGAGGAAAGGTTAGCCATGATAAAAACCATTATCGAGCCATTCAAAATCAAAATGGTAGAACCTCTACCCATTTTAACCTCAGAACAAAGAAAAGGATTTATAAGGGAATGTGACTACAATCTTTTTTTTCTGAGATCAGAATGGGTTACTTTTGATTTCCTAACAGACAGTGGTACCTCCAGCATGTCCGCCCAACAGTGGGCTGCTTTAATGGTGGGAGATGAATCTTATGCAGGATCGAAAAGTTTCTATCGATTGGAAAAAGTGGTTCAGGATTTAACCGGATTTCCTCACATAATCCCAGTCCACCAAGGTAGGGCTGCAGAGTATCTTTTGGCAAAGGCGTTGTTAAAGCCCCAACAAATTGTGATCGCCAACACTCACTTCGACACCACCCGTGCCAACATTGAAATGGCTCAAGCAACAGCTATTGATCTTCCCATCGCTGCCGCCAAAAATTCAAGAGAGTGGCACCCTTTTAAAGGTAACATGGACGTTGAGAAACTAAATCATATTTTAAGTAACAGAGGAAAGCAGGTAGCCTTTGTTATTATGACTGTTACCAATAACTCGGTGGGAGGACAGCCTGTTTCCATGGAAAATTTAAAGGCCGTTGCACAAATCTGCCGTCAGCACGGCAAACTGCTTTTCATAGATTGCGCTCGCTTTGCAGAAAATGTGTGGTTTATCAAAACCCGAGAACCAGGCTATGAAAATCGCTCCACGCGCTCAATTGCTCAAGAGATGTTTTCTTTGGCAGATGGAACCTGGATGAGCGCAAAAAAAGATGCCTTTGGTAACATCGGCGGTTTTCTGGCAGTGAAGGACGCAGGGCTTGCTCAAGAAATCCGCCAACTGATGGTAGTTACTGAGGGGTTTCCCACCTACGGAGGGTTAGCCGGAAGAGATTTGGAGAGTTTGGCCGTAGGATTAGAAGAGGTTTTGGAAGAAGATTATTTACGTTACCGCATCCGCTCAACTGCTTATTTAGGGGAAGGCTTAAAGCAAGCGGGCTTTACCGTGGTGGAACCGTTTGGAGGCCACGCCATCTACATCGATGCCTTAGCCAGCATTCCCCACCTTCCCTGGTATCAATTTCCGGGACAAAGCCTGAGTGTTGCCTTTTATGAAACGGTTGGGGTTCGAAGCGTAGAGGTAGGCTCTATTATGTTAGGCAAGAAAGATCCCCAATCTGGGCAACAGCAACCAGCACTCAAGGAACTTTTACGCCTCGCCATTCCTCGTCGGGTTTATACCCAAAGTCATATTGATTATGTTATTGAGGGAGCACATTTAGTGGCTCAACAAATACCCGCCCTCCCTGGCTACCGATTTATTTATGAGCCCCCTGTGCTCCGTCATTTCACCGCCCGTTTTGCCCCTATCATATAATCTAAGAAGAGGGCAAAGTTAAAATTATTTCACGATACTTAGGGATCGGCCACAATTCGTCAGGAGCCAAGGACTCCAAACGATCGCAAAAGCCACGAAGTTCACGCATTGGGGACATGATTTTCGTTTCCACAAATACGGACAACTCCTGATGTGGTATATGATGGATTTCAGATAAATGAGTACCTAACTGCTCTACGAGGCGCCTGATCTTTTGATAAAAATCAACAAGGGTGGCCTGATCCCGGTGCCCCTCAGAAACGGTACCATCCCTTAGCGTCTCAAACACACTGATGAGTTGCCGCTTTTGAATCAACATTTTTTCTAATACTGGTAACACTTGAGTTTGAACCATTTCTAATAAAACGCGAACTTCAAGCTCTACAGATTTTAAGTACTTCTCAGTGAAAATCTGATAATGACTATTGATCTCATCCTGACTGAGAATTTTAGTTTTCACCAAAAATTCCGTTCTACGAGAGTCTTTCAAAAATTGCAGAGCATCTAAGGTATAGGGCGCAATCGGTAAGCCACGTTCCTTAGCCTCCTTCCTCCACTCTTCGCTGTATCCATTTCCCGAAAAGCGAATGGGCCGCGAATGGGCTAACAACTTACGCACCATCTGCAATACCGCTTCATCTCTCGCAACGTCCGATTTTAAATAGGTTTTAAGCACTTCCGTCGCCTTTAAAAAAGAATCAGCTACAGCCGCATTTAGCACCATCATAGGGTAACTAGGATTGGCAGAAGATCCAACGGCACGAAACTCAAACTTGTTACCCGTAAAGGCAAAGGGACTGGTGCGATTACGATCGGTATAATCCTTACTAATATTGGGTATGCGACTAATACCTAAATCAATGATTTCCTTTGCCGTCGCCTTAAGAGCCTGGTTTTTTTCTACAGCGTCTAAAATATTCTCCAGCAAGCTCCCTAAAAAAACAGAAACAATGGCAGGAGGTGCCTCGTTTGCCCCTAATCGATGATCGTTACCGGAAGAAGCAACGGAATACCGCAATAAATCCGCATGATCGTACACCCCTTGTAAAACAACGGAAAGCACGGCCAAAAACCGAATATTTTGATGAGGAGTGTGCCCTGGCTCAAGAAGATTTTCCCCTTTATCGTTTGCCATAGACCAATTACAATGCTTTCCCGAACCATTAATGCCCGCAAACGGTTTCTCATGGAGTAGGCACACTAACCCATGGCGACGGGCCACCCGCCGTAACGCCTCCATAGTTAATAAATTGTGGTCCACCGCTACGTTCAAGTCCTCAAAAATTGGTGCCACTTCAAACTGACTGGGCGCTACTTCGTTATGTCGGGTCTTTACAGGGATTCCCAATTTATAAAGTTCCCACTCCAAATCCGCCATAAAATTTTTCACCCGACTAGGAATGGCTCCAAAATAGTGATCCTCAAACTGTTGTCCCCGTGGGGAGGGAGCGCCTAAAAGGCTACGCCCTGTCATGTATAAATCAGGGCGGGCCAGGTAGAAATTTTCATCTATTAAAAAATATTCCTGCTCAGCTCCTAAAGTACAAGTTACCCGTTTTACGTCAACATCTCCTAGTAACTTTAAAAATTCACAGGCGGCTTTAGACAATTCTTCAATGGAACGCAACAAAGGGGTTTTCATGTCAAGAGATTGACCATGGTAACCCACAAAAACACTCGGAATACACAACGTTTTGGTCCGACCATCCTCTAAAATAAAGAAGGGACTTGAAGGATCCCAAGCTGTATAGCCGCGTGCCTCAAAGGTACTACGCATACCTCCACTGGGAAAGCTGGAAGCATCAGGTTCACCCTGAATTAATTGGGTTCCGGTAAATCCTTCAATTACATAAGTTTCGGAATGATGGGTATGCTGTATAGAGATAAAAGCATCGTGTTTCTCCGCGGTCAGACCGGTTAAAGGCTGAAACCAATGGCAGAAATGGGTAGCCCCCCTCTGTACGGCCCAATCTTTTACAATCACAGCAATCGCTTCCGCCGTTTCAAAAGAAATTTTCTTGTTCTGATCAAGTGCTTTTAACAAATCTCGATAGGCCTCTTTGGGTAACCGCTCCCTCATATGGGCCAAAGTAAAGGCGTTGATGCCAAAATATTGAGATACCCTTTGAGGGGACTCTGTACCACCTAACCCCGCACCCAATCCCCGCACTGAATAATCTGTCATATTAAGAGGAGTTCGACTTAAGCGATGCTCTTGAGATGCCCTAGAAAAGGCGCGCACTAAGACTTGAAAGCGTTGCTCTTGCATAGATTCTCCTTTCTATCTTCCTCGAAACGCTCTAATCTCGGGAAAATGAAATGATTCTCAGGCCATTACCAGGCCCATTCCGGTAACGACCCCTACTAAATTTATAGTCTAAGACAGAAACTCTATAAAAATCAATGAAAACACCGACAACATCCTGCAAAACTTTTGTTTGCCAAAAGAACCTTATCTAAGGATATATTGTGACTTAAAAATCCCGATAAATCCGAAAGGAATTTTAAAGAATAACATCGGAAACAAACAAAAAAACAAACGGTTAAAATAAATCATATTAACCAGAGTAGTAAAAAATGAGCACTGAAACGGAAATAGAAAGGCTTATCACCATCCCTGATGAAATGAGAGACGCCCATTGGGAACACGCCTTTCTCAGTCAGTTATGCTTTGCTCAAGTGCGCGTGATGCAACCAGATCCCATTGTAGGACCCGATTCATGGCCTTATCTTCATGTAAGGTTAGATTCTAAGGGTCAAGAACCTATGAGTAACATCCTTCTTTGGCTCAGCACCCGAGGAATTGGGCTTGTCGTAGATCACCAAGAAAATCAAACCTATCCTGATTATGTAATGCCCTGGGGAACAGTGTGGTGGATGGTGAAAAATAAAACCATCCCGACCTTTGCTGCCACAAAGCCACTTCATGAAAACATTAATGTGGCGTGGAAACATGTGGCCTGGTGGGGGGCCCCTAGTGAAGATTTCTTACCCGCCCATGTTCGCAAAATTTTAAGGGAATTTTTTCTCCAACAAAATGTATTAAGCCCCAAATATTTACTGATCAGTTTTGATCAGAAGGTTTTTAATCTGGCCTTTTCCCTAGAATCTTTAGGAAAACCGCCTATTGAAGAACATCAAAACCTATTAGAGGCGCTTAGTTGGTTTTTCCCACCCCATTATCCTCTCATGCTCCTTACTGAGGAGGGAAGTCCCCCGTTTTACCCACTCTGAAGAACATGAGGGACAATGATGAAATCAAATTGCATAACAAAAAAGAATGACCCTACGGACCAAGCTTGCGCAAAATAATAAAAAAAATTACGTTTAATAGAGTGAAACGCCAAAGATTCGAATCTTTTTTTAAAACCAAAAAAGATGGGGAAACCATTTTCTATCAGTTTTGGGAGTGGAAACGAGAGGCCCCATGGCTATGGATTACCCACGGTCAAGGGGAACATTCGGATTGTTACCAAAGACTAATCGAAGGGCTATCGTCCCTCCCCATCAATTTCTTTGCATGGGATTTGCGAGGACATGGTCGCTCCTCAGGAAAAAGGGGATATGCCCCACATTTTTTATCCTACATTGATGATTTTATTGAACTATACGAAAACACAAAGTCTCTTTTTCAAAATCAAAAACGCTTTTGGTTAGGTCACTCTCTAGGAGGATTGATACAACTTTTAACCCTCATACGCTTAAATTTAAAGACTGATCCGCAGATTCTCAGTAGCCCGTTCTTAGGACTTTCCATGCCCGTTCCACTTTGGAAAGACATGGGATCCGTGTTGCTGAGTCATGTGGCACCTAAAATCTGCCTGTGGAACCAAATTAAAAATGAAATGCTCACTCGTGATCCGCTAGTGTTAAAAGAATATGCTAAAGATCCCCTTCGTCATCATAAAATTAGTGCTAGTGTCTATTTAGGAACTTTATCGGCCCATCGGGAGGTTTTTGCTCGCCTCAAGAGTATTCAAAACCCCATCCTCATCCAAATTGCAGAGAATGATCCCATCGTCTCTAGTGCCAAAAACCAACAATTTTTTGAATTGTTACCAAGTTCTGA
>JANWYU010000159.1 GCA_025055135.1 Pseudobdellovibrionaceae bacterium
TAGTGTCATTGACTATGTTACCCAAAACAAAATTTATGAATTCGCCCTTCGGTATCCATTAACGGATAAAAAAAATGAGGAGACCCCCCACGCCTCAGAGAAATTTTAGAGTTGTTCCATTATTAAAACGATGTTCCCAACAGAATAAGGACATCAAAGCTATCACCCGCAGGCTTCACTGGGATAGCAGTCAAAGAGTTGGGATCTATTAAAAATTGGTTTTCATCGATAAAATTAAAATATCGGTAGCACGCTTGCAGCCCCAAATAGGATCGATTATTCCAAAGTGGTAACTCAACTCCAAATCCGAACTCCAAACCTAAGGTAGAATCTTTGGCGGGTATGTCGCTTAGTTCACTTAAAGTAAGGGTGCGGTTACTTTGATTAAATCCTACAAAATAGTAAGGGTTTATTTCTGACAGCGGCCAAACAAGCAGCTCCGTGTTAAAATAATTTTTGATTCCAATACTTAAAAAAGTAAAAGACAAATTACCCGTTGTTGTTCCATTATCGGTGCTGAGTATGAATTCATGGTCACTAACCAAGAAACTCAAGTACATAGCCAGGCGGATGTCAAAAAAATAGGTAAGATTGAGTCCATAACTTGCACTCGGCATATATAATTGTTTTAAAACGTCTGTAAAGCCACGGTAACCTAGTTGCAGATGAGCTGAGATCATCCGTCCGTAGCGAAAAAAGTAAATATCTGCCTCTTCTTCGGCGGACTGTTCGTATTCCGAGTAATCAGAAAATGGATCCACATTTTCTTGATTTTCCTCTTCCTCTTGAGCAACACCATTGCCGCAAAGAATCAAAAGGATCCCCAGTATCAGAAGTATGTTTTTCATGATAGCTTCAGTGTTTCTTGATTACAAAAAAAAGGCAACCTTTGAACGACTGGCTCATCTCCTGTGAAATATTAGATATATTTTAATGATGGGGAACCATGAAGGATCGTTTATCTTCAATGTTGTCGTCAAGATTTTTGGTAGTCCGACAGGACCCTACTAGTACAGTATCTCGTACATGGCTACTGAAGTTATGGATGTTTGTTTTTAATCAGCTCGATGCGCGTGAAAAAAAGTTTTTTACTGGGAACGAAGTGGTTTTGAACTGCGTATTTGTTAATGAACATCAGATGAAGAAACTAAACGGGAGTTACCGGGGGAAACATCGTGCCACCGATATTTTGACGTTTCCTGCTCCCCACGGAGGAGGGGATATGGTTTTTTGTTTGTCCCAAATTAAGAAACAGGCCCGTGGGTATGGACATAGTTGGAGGCTTGAGTTAGCGTACCTATTCATTCATGGAATTTTACACTTTTTGGGTTATGAGCATGAAGGCGTTGCCCGTGAACACAGAGACCGCATGTTTTCTAAACAAAATCATATTATGGAAAAATGGTTGGCATTAAAAGGTGGCAACAAACCCACCATTTCTTCTTTTCATTGGGAACCATAACATTATCGAAAAAATGAAAATAAAACACTTAAAAAAGAGAGGGGGTTACAGTCCCTGTTGGCTTGACAAGTTGATTTGTTTTTTTAAGATGCTGTTTTATGTCAATAGCTTCCGAACTTTTTGAGACCCAAACGGCGCTACAGGAATCGAAGCGGTTGGCTCAGGAACTACGGGGGTATCTTTGACTTAGAAGGTAAGTCCAAACGTCTAGAAGAACTAGAAATCATGATGGAAAATCCAGCCGTTTGGAATGATCCCAAACGAATGGAGTCTTTGAGTAAAGAAAAGTCGCGCCTTTCGAAGGAAGTATCTGAGTACCACGAGCTTGTAGGGAAATTGGCCGATGCTGAAGTGCTCTTGGAGCTAGCAGTGGAAAGTCAAGATGAGACCCACTTTCAGGAGGCCAAGGTAGAGATTTTACGGCTTGCTGATTGGGTGCGTTCTTTAGAATTGAAAAAAGTGCTTAATGCTCCTGAAGATAGTAACAACTGCTATTTAACTTTGAATGCGGGAGCCGGCGGAACGGAGGCCTGTGATTGGGCCATGATGTTGATGCGCATGTATATGCGATATGCCAATAAGAAACATTGGAATGTGGAAGTGGAGGATATAAATGAAGGGGAGGGAGCGGGAATCAAGTCGGCTACCCTATTTATCGAGGGTAGTTATGCTTATGGATATTTAAAAGGGGAATCAGGAGTTCATCGTTTGGTACGCATTTCTCCTTTTGATGCGAATGCACGTCGCCACACCAGTTTCGCCTCTGTTTTTGTGTATCCAGAAGTGGGGGACGATATTAAAATAGAAATTCGTCCTGAGGATATTCGGGTAGAGACATTCCGTTCTTCGGGAGCTGGCGGCCAACATGTGAATCGAACCGATAGTGCCGTTCGTATGTATCACATCCCCACCGGAATTGTAGTGGCCTGTCAAACTCAAAGGTCACAGATTCAAAACCGAGAGCGGGCCCTAAAGATGTTAAAGGCTGCTTTGTATCAACGAGAGTTGGAACAGCGGGAAAAGGTCAGGCAGGAGTTAGAAGCTACTAAGAAGGCCAATGAGTGGGGTTCTCAAATCCGCAGTTATGTACTCCATCCCTATCGTATGGTTAAGGATAATCGGACTGATTTTGAGACCTCACAGGCGGACGAGGTTTTGGATGGGGAGCTTGAGGGGTTTATACGGGCGTATTTAAAACAAAAGCTTCAGGGAAATGTTTAAACTATCTTTATATTTTTCACTCATTTGGAGTTGGTTAAAGTCGGAAAAAGGCTCAGCGGTATCTTTTGTTACCTGGTTACCATTGGTGGGGTTAATTTTAGGTATTTCCTCTTTAATTGTCGCCATGAGCGTGGTGGCTGGTTTTGAGGAAACTTTGTATGAGAGTGTGGCTCGGGTTAATGGGCATTTGCATATCAAAAAGAATTTTAAGGATCGACAAGAGTTTTATCAATTTCGCGATCGTTTAATCGAGCAGTATCCTGATCAAATTATTTCGGTTCGTCCTCTTTTAATTATTGAGGGTTTGGCAGTAGTAAAAGGGCGGGTAGAGGGGTCTTTACTTCATGGGATTGATATGCAAGAAGCTCCTGATTTTCTAACAATGCAATTTCCTAATTTGCTTAAGTTGCGCCATAATGAAGTTGCTTTAGGACAAGGCTTGGCTCAGAAACTGGGGGTCACTGTGGGCCAGTTCGTTCATTTATTGGTTCCGATCGATAATGTGGAGGGTGTTCATCAATTTCGTCGAGAGTATCGTACGTATCAAGTGGCTCAAGTGTTGCACTTAGGTAAACACGAATATGATGAGCGCGTTGTTTTAATGCACTTAAATGAATTACAAAACTTGTCCCAAACAAGCCAACATATCTCTGCAGCCTTGATAGGAACCCGTGACCGACAGTGGGCTCAAGAAATGAAAATGGAAATACAACGCTTCTTGGGAATCAAGTATAAGGTGTATTCTTGGTATGATATCAATAGTTACTTATTTGAATCGATTAAAATTGAGCGAATTGGTATCTTTGTAATTATTTTTATTATAGTAATTGCCTCAGCTTTTAACGCCGGAATTTCTCTTTGGATATCGGTGATTAAGAAAACTCAGCAAATGAGTCTTTTGCGGGTTTTAGGGATGAGTCATCACCGGGTAAAGTTACTAATGTTGTTATTTGGGGGTGCAATCTCCCTAATGAGCTTTATATTGGGGTTGCCCTTAGGAGTTCTACTCAGTTATGGTTTTGATTGGTTGCACACCGAGTTTAATTTGTTACCCGGCAGTGTTTACAAAATCGATCATTTGGTTACCAAGATTCGCCTTGTTGATGTGCTGGTGATTTTTACTTCCCAATTTGTTTTGTCCTTACTGGCTGCTTATTGGCCGGCTCATTGGGCTACTCGCTTTCGAATTGTGGAGGGATTGCGTTTTGAGTGATTTAGTACGGATGCACCAGGTTTATAAAAAATATGAAATGGGTGAGAATGAGTTACTGGTTCTCAAAGGGATTGATTTTGTTTTGAAAGAAGGTGAAAAAATATGTGTGGTGGGGGCTTCTGGATCGGGTAAAAGCACGTTTTTGCATATTTTAGGAGGGTTGGACGAAGCCAGTGCGGGAGAAGTTTGGTTTCGTGGCCGGGTATGGAGGGATTTAAACGAGGATGAAAAATCGGAGATTCGTAACCGAGAAATTGGCTTTATTTTTCAGCTACATCATGTGGTTAAGGAGTTTAGCGTTTTAGAGAATGTGATGTTACCTCTTCGCATTAGGGGTTGGTCTCACCGTCAATCAAGAAAAGTGGCGGAATATTATTTAAGTAAGGTAGGTCTTAGTCACCGATTGTCTCACTATCCGAGTCAGCTATCAGGAGGCGAGTTGCAACGAGTATCCATTGCGCGAGCACTCGTAATTGAACCCAAACTGCTGTTGGCCGATGAACCAACAGGAAGTTTGGATTCCAAAACTTCTGGCGCAATACAAGATCTTCTCTTATCTCTTCATGAACAATTTGGTATGGGTTTAGTGGTGGTGACCCATGATGTGTCTTTTTCGCAAAAGTTTCCAAAAATTTTAAGAATATCTGATGGTCAATGGGTGTAATTTGACACTCTCATATTTGACACCATCATGATGGATTTGTAGCCTGTTTCCATGTTGCTACAACGAGTATTAAGCGGCCTTTTTCTTTTTGGACTTTTGTTACCCAGTTGGTCTCAGGGACAGGTTACTTCGCTTAAAAAAGAAGATAGAAGGCGCAACATGGAACAATCGAGAAGGGGTGGGTTGTCGACGCCCCAAAAGGCCGGCTTTACCGATACTTATCCTTCCATTAGAGCCATTAAAGTGAAGGGCTTGCGTAAAATTGATGAAAAAATGATTTTGGATCGTTTGATGACCCGAGTGGGTGATACTTTGAATTTGGAA
The DNA here is from genome assembly GCA_025055135.1 of Pseudobdellovibrionaceae bacterium. Lineage (GTDB taxonomy): Bacteria > Bdellovibrionota > Bdellovibrionia > Bdellovibrionales > Bdellovibrionaceae > JANWYU01. Next base: position 4,885 of record JANWYU010000159.1, read on the forward strand.
CAATTGCGCCAGGATATTTTGGTGATTTATGGGACGGGTTACTTTGATGATGTTCAAGCCTATTTAGAGGAACAGGCTGTGTTGGTTATTGAGGTGTTGGAAAAACCCAATTTGGTGGAAATCCAATTTGTTGGGAATGATGAAATCAAGGTGGAAGATTTAAAAGAGAATGTTCCACTGAAAACTTTTGAAATTTTAGACTACTCAAAATTGCAAACCGCCAAGGACAAGTTGCAGAAGTTTTATGAGAGCAAAGGTTACCTTTTAGCCAAAGTTGATTATGAGGTGGAACAGATTATTCCGGGAGAAACAGTCCGGGTTATTTTTAAGATTCAGGAGGGAGAAAAAGTTAAGGTAAAGAAGATTAAATTTCTTGGTAACAAAAAATTAAGTGAGGCATTTTTAAAGAGTAAGATGGCCACGAGTGAGGAAGGTTTTTTTCATTTTATGAGTGGGTCAGGGTCTTTCAAGCAAGAGGCCTACGAAAGAGACTGGCAGCTTTTGAGATTGATTTATATGAATGAAGGATTTATGCAAGCAAAAATCGAAAGGCCCCAAATATTTGTTACTCCCGATAAGAAACATATTTACATAACCTTTCGTATTGAAGAAGGGGAACGATACCGAATAGGGGAGATTGATTTTGCTGGGGATTTACTTTTTCCCAGAGAGGAATTGGATCAAATTGTAGAGATTAAAAATCAGGAATTTTATTCTTATGAGGTGATGCAAAAGGATCTCTTGGCCTTGCAGGCCAAATATGGAGATCTCGGTTATGCCTATGCCAACGTATTTCCGCGCACACGAATAAACGAGAAAGAAAAAATCGTCGATATTACCTTTGAATTTGATAAAGGAAATTTAGTTTACTTTGGTAAAATCAGCATTACTGGTAACACCAGAACCAGGGATCGCGTCATACGTAGGGAATTACGTATTTTGGAGGGCGAACTGTACAATGAAACCAATCGCCGAAGGTCTTTGGAAAATGTTCAACGTCTTGGTTTTTTTGAGGATGTGCAGTTTAGAACCTCTTCCCGTCAGGACGACCCTGATAAAATGGACGTGGAGATTCAAGTAAAAGAACGTAACACCGGAACTTTGCAACTTTCTGCAGGCTATGGGACGGTGGCCGGTTTCACTATTAACGGTAGTGTTAATCAAATTAACTTCTTGGGTAAGGGGCAGCGGTTAGGGGCTAGTTTGAACTCTTCACGGATTGGTTCGTTTTACAATCTCAATTTTACGGACCCTAACTATGATGATTCCAATTACCTTGTTGGTTTTGATATGTATCAATCGGCGATTGATCGCTTTGAATATCGTGAGGGTCGAAGTGGAGGAGCTATTCGGGTGGGACGCCAGTTTTCGGATTACTTTAGTAGCTTTTTTAAATATGAATTGGCCAAAGTAGAAATGGGTGCTTACTACGATCAAAATAATAATTTAATGACGGACTTAACGATTTTTCCCATTCATGAGGCAAGTGGGTGGCAAAGCTCCCTCTCTGGTACTGTGGAATATGATGAACGAGACGATCGGTTCATGCCTTCCCGTGGGCGTTATGCTATGGCTTCTGTGGAGTATGCTGGTTTGGGAGGGGATCTTAAATTTACCAAAACCACGGCAACCTTTCGGTATTTTCGAAAGATTTTTTGGGAAGTTGTGTGGCGGAATAATCTGACTCACGGTTACGTCACGGGGCATGGAGGACGGGATGTACCATTTAACCAACGTTTCCTATTAGGGGGACCGTTTAGCTTGCGTGGGTATCGTTTTTTTCGTGTGGGACAACGGCGTTATTCTGAGCAACTTTATAACAAGTATCTTCAGTTGGGGATAAACCCTACTCGGGCTTCTGAATTGGCAAATGTTCCTTTTGGGGGAACCCAACAGTTATTGTTGCAAACGGAACTTGAGTTTCCTTTGATTAAAGAAGCAGGAATTCGTGGAGCTATATTTTTTGACATTGGTCAGGCGGAAGATGAGATTGCTTTAAGTCATTTTTATAGTAACTTTGGCTTTGGTTTTCGATGGTTTTCTCCTTTGGGACCTTTGCGCTTTGAGTGGGGCTTTCCGTTACGAGATAATCCCCTTTCTCCGGAAAAGACCATTTTTGAGTTTACCATTGGTGCTCCCTTTTGATGGGAATGTGGGATCATGTTAGGGAAGAATGGGAGAGCAACAGGGAGCAACCACAATACGCGGAGTCGCTTGCCTTGGTTTTAGTTGAAGCGTACCATTGAGTTATTAAAAGGAGGCTACATGATTTACTTGAGTCAGCGAGGTTTTTTAACAAGAGGTGTTGCGGTATTGGTGGTTATGGGTTTAACGCTTGGGATTCCTTGGAGTGCTTTGGGAAATATCGGTTATGTAGATATGCAAAAGGCCATTCAGTCTACCCAGGCTGGTAAAAAAGCTAAAGAAACTTTGGACAGTGAATTTCAAAAAAGAAAGCAAAAGCTGGATAAAAAGAAAAATGATATTGAGGCGATGGGGAAGGATTTGGAGAAGAAACGCAACTTAATGACTGAAGAGGCCCTACAAAAGCGGCAGATGGAGATTCAAGAGGAAATGATGCGATTCCAAAAGGAGGTAGCGGAGAATCAACTGGAAATTCAAAAAAAGGAAGAGGAGTTGGTAAAACCCATTATTGAAAAAATGAAACGCGTGATTGATAAAGTAGCCAAAGAAAAGAATTTATCCATGGTTATTGAAAATAAAGGGCAGGTTTTGTACGCCCGTGAAGAACTTGATATTACCGAAGATGTTGTGAAGGCCTTTGAGAAGGAGAAAAACTAAAAACTCTGTAGTGAATCATGGCAATTCATCCGACGGTCATAATTGAGGGAGAATTAGTTGCTCCTGATGATGTGCAAATTGGTCCCTACACGGTTATTCGGGGCAAGGTAAAATTAGGTCACCGCTGTCGTATCGATCCTCATGTTACTTTAGGAAGTCAGTTCAGTGTGATCGAGATGGGTGATGATAACCACGTTTGCTCTGGAGCCGTTTTAGGAGGCCCTCCCCAGGATCTAAGTTATAAAAATGAGTCCACATCATTAATTATCGGATCTCGTAACGTTTTTCGCGAATTTGTTACGGTGAATATTGGTACCAAGAAGGGTGGAGGGGTTACCCGAATTGGAAACGACGGATATTTTATGAACATTGTTCATATAGGTCATGACGTCCAGATAGGAGATCGGGTCGTTATCGCAGCAGATTGTCATCTTGGCGGACATACTATTATTGAGGATGATGTTACCATTGGGGGGGTGTCTGCTTTTAATCAATTTGTTCGGGTGGGAAAAGGGGCCTTTATTGGTGGTGGCAGTATTGTGGTAAAAGATATTTTACCGTTTTCAAAGGCTTTAGGTAACCATGCTATATGTCGAGCTAGTAATAAAATTGGCATGCAGAGAAAGGGTTATAGTGCACAAGAGATAGAGAGTGTGCATCGGGCTATTCGCATCATTTTGATGGGATCGGAGACTATTGGGGAGGCTATTGAGCGCATAAAAAAAGAGTGTGAGATGACTCCTTCGGTGGCCCATATAATTAGTTTTATTCAAGAGTCTAAGAGGGGCATCGCCAAGTAGTAAGGTTCGCCTTTGTGAAGTTGCAAATGAGGGCTACTATGCGAGCCCCAAAAAGGGAATAGCACAATGTTAAAATCGGGAGTGATTGGGGTTGGTAAGCTGGGTACATTCCATGCGGAAAAGCATGTGATATTGCAAAGAGAATTTCCTTTGCGATTCTTGGGCGTTTTCGATTTGGACCGTGATCGTGCACAAAACTGTCAAAAATTTTTAAAGCATCGATATGATGTGGATATTAAGTGTTACCATAGTGCTGAAGATTTGTTGGGTGAGGTAGATTTGGTAACCATAGCAACTCCGGCATCAAACCATCACCATATGGTGAGTTTAGCCCTCAAGTATGGCCGCCATGTTTTGGTTGAAAAGCCGCTAGCTTTAGGTGCTCAATTGGGGGAGCAACTCCGAGATCGGGCGTTGGAAAAAAATCTTTATTTAGCTGTAGGGCATAGTGAACGTTGGAATCCTGCCGTGGGAGCAATCAGGAGTTTGGTGGCAGATTGGACTCCTATTTATTTGGAGTTTGTGCGACATGGTCCTTATCAAAAGCGGGTAACAGACGTTTCTGTCGTTGACGATTTGATGATTCACGACTTAGATCTTTTTTGGTTTTTATTTTCCAAAGAAATGAACCTGGTGAGTGCAGCGAGCCGGATTATTGATAGTCAGTTTGCTGACGTAGCTGGAGCGCTTTTTGAGGGGAAAACAGGAGATCAAAACACTTTTAAGGTTTATTTTTCGGCAGCTCGGTGGGCGCCCCAGTTAAGTCGGATGATCCGGGGTTTTTTTCTGGAAGGGTCATTTGTAGCAGATTTACAATCACTTCAGGTTGTTTATCAAAAAAGGGGATGTCAGACTGAAATAATGATTTTTGATAAACAAGATCATATTTATTTAGAAACTCGTGAGTTTATAAAAAAAATTATTCATGGTGATGGTGAAGTATGTTTTGCCGAAGATGTGATTCCCTCTTTGAGGTGGAGAGACTTGATTGAATGTTACCGAGGAATGTCTTAATTATTGCTGCTGAGGATTCCAGTGCAGCTTACGCCACAAAATTTTTGGATTGTTGGAATAAAAAATTCCCTGATTCATTAACTCATTTTTGGGGTATTGGTAGCGCTGAGATGATGCGGTTTGGGTTTGAGGCTATTGCTACCCCTCGAGACATGGCGCTCATGGGGTTTTACGAAGTGGTACGTCACTACCCTAAGTTGAGGCGGGTGTTTTTTCAAATTCTCAATCAAATTAGGCAGAATCCCCCGGATGTTGCTATCCTTATGGATTATCCAGGTTTTAACATCAGATTAGCAAAAAAAATGAGGCCTTTTATCAAGCGAATTATTTACTGGATCCCTCCTCAAGTATGGGCCTGGAAACAGAATCGTGTGAAGGACTTAAAAAAATATGTTGACGAAGTTATATCGGTATTTCCTTTTGAGTTTGATTTCTTAAAAGATAGGGGCGTTAACACGTTTTACTTTGGGCATCCTGTAGTTAGTCTTTTATCAAAAGAGCTTTGGGACCATGGGGTGCGCCATCGGCAACGAGCTCGAGCAGGGATCGATGCAAATTCTCTTGTTATTGGGCTGTTGCCAGGTAGCCGGCTTAAAGAAATAGAACACCATTTGCCTTCGTTTTTGCAAGCTGCCGAGTTAATTTACCGCCAGTATCCTCAGGCCATTTTTTTGATTCCGGTGGCGCCCTCCTTGAGGATAGAAGATATACGACAAAGATTAGGTCATATAAGTTTTCCCCTTATTATCCAAAAAAGAGAAAAACCAGAAGAGTCTTTAATGCTTTTAGACTATGCAGTAGCTGCTTCGGGAACTGTTACTTTATTGTTGGCTTTACTTAAAATCCCGATGGTAATCTGTTACCAAGTATCTACTGTTACTTATTTTTTGATGCGTTTGTTTGTTCGCTTTGGTATCACTCATTTCGGGTTACCGAATTTGTTGTCTAGGGAAAGACACATCACAGAGTTGTTTCAGTATCAGGTAACTCCAGAAAACATTTTTCAAGAGGTGCATCGATATTTTTCGAATCAGGAATATCAAACAAAAATACACTCCCAACTGGACCACGTTCATCAATCTTTAATTAATTCTGATCAACCGATAGAACGGATTGTTGATCATGTTGCCATGACGGCTACAAATTAAACCAAATTAGAGTAAAGTAGAGTAAAGTAAAGTAGAGTAAGGTAAAGTATAGTAAAGTAGAGTAAATAAAATAATAATGAGATGTTTCTGAGTTAGTTTAATTCACCCATGGCCCTTATCATCGCTTGGATCGCAGGAATGTGCAGCTTAAGACAGTTCGTAAGGGGAGCACCTCGTTCTATTTCATATGTAATTGTCGGCATGTTTCGCTCTAACCCTGCATATGTTCCCAGGGATCCTGGAGTAGGGTAGCCAATATCTTTTTCGATTTTATAATGGGTATGCTTTTGTAGTATTTCCGCCTCTTTTAAACATTCGCCATTTACATTAATCACAGGGTACCAAGAGTGAAGGCTTAGAATAAGATGGGGTTGATATTGGTCTAAATAGGTTACTAGGGCTTGATTTTCTGGTTCACTAAGGGGTTTTGGGCCAGGGAAATATCGTGGGTTATCACAGTGGGGAGTCCAGTCTTTAGTAGGTAAATTGCGATTAAGATCAACGCCATTATAATTAGAACGTGTTTTCAAAAGCACCCCATCAACGTTAAATCGTGGTATCAGACTTGTGGTAATGGCATAGGGGTAATCTTTTAAGAATTCATTCAGTAATCCTAATGCAACGGTAACACCTTCAGTTTCATCTCCATGAACACCACCTAGGATCAGCAGGCGGCGTTTACTTTTAATATGGGGAGAAGGCGTAAACTGGTAATTTTCTATTGGTAGCCCTAATACGCTCGGGCCAATTGATTGAATAGATACTTGTCTCATAAGGTTACCCATTTGATAGGAACGTTACATTCTTTTCCCAATATCAGCTGAATCATAATGGAAATATTGGGGGATAGATCTGTTACTAATACATCTAATTTAGGAATAAAATGATTTTCACAATGAGGTGACTTACTTACTTGAAAGTGATTTTGCATCAGTTGAGCTAAAGCTTCGCCACTGGAAATGAGGCAAACTTGGTTTGATAGTGCTTTCTTAACAGAGTTTACTAAGATGGGGTAATGGGTGCATCCCAACACCACCGTATCGCATTTTTCGGCTCGTAAGGGGGTTAGGTAACGGTAGGCAATGAGATTGGTAATGGGATCGTCGATCCATCCCTCTTCTGCTAGGGGGACAAATAAGGGACATGCCTGCTCTATGACGGCAATATTTGGGTTTTTCGTATTAATTTTATGGGAAAATATTCGAGAGTTTACGGTGGCTCGGGTGGCAATCACTCCTACTTTATTATTTTGGGTTTTCTGAATTACCTCATCAATGACAGGATCAATAACATTAAATAAGGGTCTCCCTTTCCATTCTTTTTCGTGAGCTTGAGTGCTAGCCGAGTTACAGGCCACTACATACACATCAGGATCAAACTGTTCTAGGTAACCCAAACATTGCTCAAGATAGGAACGAATGGTTTGGGGAGATTTGTTTCCGTAAGGCAGGCGGGCGGTATCACCTAGGTAAATATAGTGCCAGTCTGGAAACGTTCGCAGTAGGGATTTGACAACGGTAAGTCCTCCAATTCCTGAGTCAAAAACACATACCTTGGTCATCGCATTTGGAGTCCATGGGCCTTTGATTCGTTATAACCATTAAACGTCATTTCGATAAAGCGAGCCTTTTGAGGAATTTCTTCAATAGTTTCGGCGTTTAAATAAGACATTCCTGATCGGATACCGCCGGTGAGTTCCAAAATCACGTGACGGACATGACCTTTAATGGGAACTTCGGTGGATTCTCCTTCGGGAGCCATTCCTTCGGGGAGTTCTCCTCTCCACGAAACTTGAGCTGAACGGGAGGCCATTCCACGATATAATTTACGTCCGTGTTTAACCTCTCCAGGAGTTTCCAAGGTACCCGCAAGCAGGCTTCCAATCATTACTGATTGGGCTCCTGCGGCCAAAGCCTTGACAATATCCCCTGAGGCACGCAACCCTCCATCGGCAATAATCGGTATCTTGTGATCCCTTGCTACTTCAGCACACAGGGCTATTGCCGATAGCTGTGGCATACCACAGCCGGTTATAATCCGGGTGGTGCACATTGATCCAGGACCTATGCCTACCTTTACTGCGTCTGCCCCTTGCTGAATGAGCTCATAAGTGGCTTCTGGAGTAGCTACGTTACCGGCAATAACGTCCACATGGGGGTAGTGGTCTTTTACCCATTTTAGGGTTTCTATCATTTGCACAGAGTGGCCATGAGCAATATCCAAGGTGAGAATATGAACTCCAGCCTGCACCAGTTGGTGGGCCCGTTGCCGATCTTCTTCGTTAACTCCAATACTTGCAGCAATAGGAACTATGTTGAGATTCTTTAATTTTACCACCTGATCAACTTGTTGGGGAATGGGCAAAAAGCGATGAAGAATACCCAGTCCCCCTAATTGCCACATGGCGTGGGCCATTTCCTGTTCAGTAATGGTATCCATGTTAGCGCTAATAATAGGGATGTCCATCATATAATTTTTGGTAACTTTTGTTTTTAGTTGGGGTTGGCGGCGTGAACGAATTTCAGATTTGTTCGGAACTAAAAGCACGTCATCAAAGGTAAGCCCCTTGCCTCGATGTTTAATTTCGTTCCATGAAAAAAAGAGTGGCAACGACATAATTCAACCTCTTTACGTTTTTTGACTTGATGGCATATGGTTAACTATCAAGTGGGAGTCTACAAATCCTAAATAAAAGCGCAATTCTTCCATGCTTTCTTTGATATCATCAAGGGCACGATGGTTCTTTCGTTTTTGGAATTTCTTTTGAAACTTATTTTCGAACACAATCTTCCAACTGGTGACATCAAGCATTCGATAATGGAGTAGCTGGGCTAGGCGAGGGAGATAACGATTCAGAAATGCCCGATCCTGGGCGATGGAGTTTCCACATAGGATGGGCTTACCTGCCGACGGGGGAAAGTGGGATTGAACAAGCTGAATGACCTCTTCTTCTACCGCCTCCTGCCTTTTTCCGTATGGTACTCGGGCTACTAAGCCACTTGATGAGTGTTGCCTTTTATTCCATTCATCCATGCCTTCCAGAATCTCAGGTGGTTGATAAATTACGGCCTCATATTCGATTAGCGGAGTGAATTTCCAATCACTAATGATAAGGGCAAGTTCGATGATTCTTTCTT
>JANWYU010000205.1 GCA_025055135.1 Pseudobdellovibrionaceae bacterium
TGGTATTGTTGGACTACCTAACGTAGGAAAAAGTACGTTATTTAACGCTTTAACCGCCAAGCAGGTAGAAGCAGCCAATTATCCCTTTTGTACCATTGATCCCAATGTGGGAGTAGTTCCTGTTCCTGATTTGCGTTTACAAAAGATTGCAGAGATTTTTAATCCGAAATCTGTTGTCCCTACGGTGATTGAATTTGTGGACATTGCGGGTATCGTCAAGGGGGCATCTAAAGGAGAGGGGCTTGGTAACCAATTTTTAAGCCATATTCGTCAAACAGATGCCATCGTCCACGTGGTGAGGTGTTTTGATGATCCCAACATTATTCATGTTTCGGGTTCAGTGGATCCTCTGCGGGATATAGAGGTGATTAATACGGAATTAATGTTAGCAGATCTGGAAAGTGTGGAAAAAAAATTAAAGCATTTAGAAAAGGGCGCAAAGGGGGCGGATCCAAAAGCTCTGCAGCAATTAGATGTGGTAAAAAAGATCCATACTGCTCTTAGTGAAGGAAAACCTGTGCGGTCCCTCACTTTCGAGGAAAATGAGGTGGCCTGGCTTAGGGATTTACATTTGTTAAGTGTTAAACCGATGCTGTACGCGATGAATGTTTCCGAGGAAGACTTCAAGAAGGGGGGCAATTCTTGGGTTGAAGGGGTAACAGCCTATGCCCAAAAGGAAGGATCAGGAGCTATTATGATTTCGTCTGCGTTGGAGGCAGAAATTGCTTTATTGCCGGCGGAAGAGCAAAAGGAGTTCTTAAAAGATTTAGGAGTTTCTGAATCGGGATTAAACCGTTTGATTCGAGCAGGTTACCAATTATTGGGTTTGATTACTTTTTTTACCGCTGGGGAGAAAGAAGTTCGAGCATGGACTATTTTGAAGGGGACCAAGGCCCCTCAGGCGGCAGGGGTGATTCACAGTGATTTTGAGCGTGGTTTTATTCGAGCCGAGGTATATCATTGTGAAGATTTATTTCGCTTAAAATCGGAGGTGGCGGTTAAAGAGGCTGGACTTTATCGGACGGAAGGTAAAGAATATGTCGTTCAAGATGGTGATATTGTGTTTTTTAGGTTTAATGTTTAGGTCATGAAAAATTGTGATGGTTCCTGAGTGATTCATGCAATCTTCATTTTTAAAAAATCCCCAAAAAATTTTGTTGACGGACTTAGATGATACATTAACTACCCATGGTAAATTAACCGCAGAGGCTTACCAAGGGCTTTGGGATCTGTATTTGGCCAATATTGCCGTGATTCCGGTAACGGGAAGACCTGCTGGTTATTGCGAGCTTATCGCTCGCTGGTGGCCTGTAAGTGCTGTGATTGGGGAAAACGGTGCTTTTTACTTTTGGATGAAAAATGATCGGATGTATCGTTGGTATCACCCTGAGGCGCATGCCTTTCACACAAATAAAAAGCGGTTTGCTTTAATTGAGAAGGAGGTTTTAAAACAGTTTCCTCGGGCCCAGGTAGCCAGTGATCAATTTTGTCGCCTTTTTGATTTGGCTATTGACTTTGCGGAAGACGTAAATCCTCCCTTGGGATTAACGGAGGCGGAACAAATTAAAAAAATTTTTGAACAACAGGGGGCTCATGCCAAGGTTAGTTCGATTCACGTTAACGGTTGGTTTGGTTCTTACACTAAGTTAGATACATCTTTAAAGTTATTAGAAGATCTTTGGCAAATAGATTCATCACAAGCCCGAGAGACGGTTTATTTTGTGGGGGACAGTGCTAACGATGCTCCCATGTTTGGTTTTTTCAAAAAGTCCTTTGGGGTTGCCAATATCCGACCTTTTTTGAAGAACATGACTCATTCTCCATCGCAGATTTTAAAACATGCGTCCGGAGAAGGCTTTGTTGAACTATGCCGCATGTTACTGGCGCGTCCTTAAATGTTTGCGTGCTTGTACTTTCTCTGGTCCCTCATTTTCTTGGCTCTCAGCTTAAAAAAGATTAAAGTGCCTGTTTAAAGAAATAAAAACATTGAGAGTTGTTTTGATTTTGCACTCTAAATGCGGCTGGGAGGGCAAAATAGTTAGATTCATTAACTCGCAGCCACCAAAATTCTGTTTGCGTGGGATCAAAACTCGAGTTGTTCGAAACGGTTATTCTTAAAGTATCACTATTGTCGCCTGTTAAAATTTTGGGTTGATTGGCAGGTGGGTTGGGGCGTATGACTGCAGAGCATAGATTGGCCCCTTCAGTCTTACCCACAGTTGCTCCAAGTTGAATTGATCCTTTTTTTAGATCATCTCGGTAAATTTGTGTCCAAGTAGCATTAGCGGTTCGCTCTTGATAAAGAATGGAGCAATTGTTGGCATAAACTCTGGTGGTTAGTTTTCCAGAGTTAAATTGAAAGATCCAAAATGAGGAATCTGCAGATAGTTGTCCAAATGAGATCACCTGGGACAACGTAGAATCAAAACAGTAGATGGATTCTAAATACCAAACGCCATTTAAAGCCTCTTTTATCCCAGGATTTGTTGGTGTTCCAGGGGTCGTATTGGGAGGGGGCATTTGACCAGGGTTTTGAGAATTGTTACTGTTTGAATTTCCGCTTTGATTGGGACCTTGAGAGCTGTTGTTTGGGTTTCTATTGTTAGGATTGGGAATAATGCCGAAGCCTGGAGGTAAAATATGATTGGTCTGCTCTTCTCTCGTTTGAAGGCTTTGACTGTCTGAAGAACCTTCTTTTTGTTCAGTATAGGAAGTAAAATGTCCTGGAACAGAGTTATTACATCCCGATAAAGCTACCAACAAATATATGACAGCTATGGTACTTAAGGTTTCTATGGGAAATTGAAACCGATGAAACATTTTTATTTGTGATGAAATCCATTTGTTCATGTTCTTCCCCCTTCGAGGGTGCAATTCAGTATTAATAATAATAATCTTGTAGCTTCAGTATTTTCATTCAAATTTACGTTATGAGTTTCTCTTTGAGACAGGGATGACTAATAGCTACACAACGCCTGTCTAATTTTTAGATAGCTACAAAAGGTAGCGCTCTTAACATGGATTGCTTACGGGGAGCCGAGCGGTTCTTCTACTGACTGCTTTTGTGATCGGGAAGAAGCTCGAACAGACAGGCCCGCCAATAATCGGGATCTGAGTCAGAGTAATCAATCCCTAACTCAAAACGACCATTTTTTAAGTATTTAACACGGGTAATGCGGCCTTGGATCAACAAATCCATAAGGGTTAAATGAATGAAAACAAGTTCATTTTCCAGTGTTTTCCAGTTTAATTGGTTGCGCTGTTTTTCAGAAACGAACCGTCTTTCAAAAAGAATTTTTAAGCCCCGATCTGAAACTTCAACTAAATGGGCTTGATGGCACAATGTGCTTTGATCCCTAACAAAAGAAATTCGATCCACCTCTAACGGGAGGATTTTTTTTCTGGGACTTTGACGCATTTTGGGTTGCATATAACTAGTGATCGGAAGCACAAAAAAAAACTTTAGTTGATACCCTTGACCCCTCGGAAGAGATTGGGTACCCTCACCAAGGATCATTATTTTTATTGGTAGAGTAAAAATTTGAAACATTAATAAAAAAAATTGTGATAAGGCCCTGTGGCGGAATTGGTAGACGCGCTGGACTCAAAATCCAGTGCTCCCAAAGAGCGTGAGAGTTCAAGTCTCTCCGGGGCCACCAATGAACTCAATTTTTTTTATTGGATTCATTCATTATTTTTAGTGTCTTATTGTCAAAACGACTAAGTTTTTTCAAAACTGCGCACCAAAAATTTGCACAGTTGACTTTGATTTTTTTCCGTAATAGGGCAGCTCACTATATGGTGAGGGGGCGATCGTTTCTTTTCAGAAAATTACAATCAATCGTTCAGCGTTCTTTTCTTGAGCAACAATGGCAAAAGCACTCTTCGGGTAGAGATGGCTTAATCATTTCGCGCAGAGAATTTGTCAAAGGGGTTTCATTGTTAGGAAGTGGTTACTCGATTTTAAGCGGTGTGAGTAGTTGGGCATGCCCTCCGCCCTTTAAATTGAAAAATCCCATTGTGGTTGTTGGTGGGGGATTGGCAGGTTTAACTACTTGTTACTTGCTCAAAAAGCATAATTTGCCGTTTATGCTTTTTGAGGCCTCATCTCGTCTTGGTGGACGTGTGTTTACTCAGAATCATTTTAATGATGATGGGCAGTTTGTTGAACTGGGAGCGGAACTTATTGATTCTCATCACTCTAAAATAAGGTCACTCGCTGAAGAATTACGATTGTCTTTGGATTATTTCCCGGACGGAGATAGTGGCCTGACAACATCGTCAATTTATGTTTTTCAGAATAAAGTATTTAATGACAATGATCTTTTAAGAGGGGTACGAAGTTTAGTTGATGAAATTGTGCGTGTCAGGAGTAAAATTGATCCTGGTAACCGGACTCCCATCTTAAATGCCTTCTATAGTAACCCTTTTTTTTCTCAGTATGATGCCATGAGCCTACGGGATTTCCTTCGTCGCCTGGTATCACGAGTGCCAAATTGGGTTTTGCACATTGTGAAGGTGGCTTATGAAACAGAATATGGCGTGGATGCAGGCCAATTATCTGCGGTGGCACTAATTGATCTTATTGATACCGATCTTGATGACAATCATTTTTCTATGTATGGGGAAAGTGATGAGGCCTGGAGGATTCATGGTGGTAACAGTGCGCTGATCGATGCTTTACGAATGAATATCGAGAAAAATGCTAGGGGGATTGGAAAAATATACTGCAACTTTCGACTACTCGATATTATCCCATCTTATTTAAGTAAGCGTTGGGGGGATCATCAGCAATACTGCCTCATCTTTCAGAATGGGGATAAGAAATATTCCGTATTGGCTGAAGTGGTGGTTTTGGCTCTACCACTTACTCAATTAAGAAAACTTCCTTGTTTTAAAAGACCCGATACTTTAAATTTTCGTGAACCTACTTGGAGGGCCATTCAAAAGCTTCAGTACGGACAAAATACGAAAGCGATGTTAAGTTTTAAAAGACGCTTTTGGCGTGATCGTGGCAGTCTTAATCCTCCAATTCCTGATTTCGCGGGATCTATTTATTCCGATTGGTGGACTCAAACCTATTGGGAAACCAGTCGCTTACAAGCTGGGGATCAGGGTATCCTCACAAATTTTACGGGAGGAACTCGAGCGATTGAACTGGGAAACATGGAAAAACAACAATTATATCCTCGCTATTTGCAGGATTTATCATTCTTGCATCCAAGATTAAGCGAGTTCGCTCTGTACGATCATTTTTCCAAAATGGCCTGGCATCGGTATCCTTTTGTCGAAGGGTCTTATTTGAGCCCTGGGGTGGGGCAATATTCCACTCTATTGGGTTATCAAGCACTTCCTAATATTGATGAACAGGTTTATTTAGCAGGGGAACACGCTGATTTTAAATTTTGGGGATTTATGGAGGGAGCAGTAAGTTCTGCTTACCGCGTGGTCCAGCAGATCCTTAAGAAACTAAATGTGAAGGATGATCTTAAAATATCATCAGTATCAGGCTACCCAAAGTGAAAAGAAAGCCTAAAAAAGTTGCCTCAATTTTTTGTTGAGTAACATTCTTTTCGGATTTGGAGGATTCTAGGAGGAATTCATGAGAAAGCTGAGACTCTCGATGAAAGATTGGTTCGTGCATTTTATTTTCCACAGGAATAAATACTAAATTTTCTTTTTCGAACATTTTTAGATCCGAGTATTGGGTTAGTTCTATCTGAAGATGATTGTTGGGAAGTTCCTCTATTACCCTTCCAATGGCCCAAATGCGTGTTGTTGGATTGGTCTGTTGAAATAGAGGGAAGCTTGGGTAACGCATGTCTAACCAATAGATATCTTTGCCTAGTAAATTTTTGGTAGAGATAGCTTGAGAAATTTCAGCGTATACAATAGGTCGAGATCCGTGATACTCAATAAACTGTTGACTTTTGGGACTTATCGTTTGGTAACCAGCATAGGGAATCGATTGCAAGAATCTTTGAGTTAACGCTTTAAAAATAATTAAAAGTTGCTCTTCTTCGGTAAGAGCATAACTCATTGCCAGACTATCTAAAAAAACAGGAATGCCGTCGTAAGTGCGATATGCATGAAAGTAACATATGTTTTCTTTTACAAACAAGGTTACTAAAAGCTGAGCTTCCAAAATTTTTCCCAATATGATGGTTTCCGGTGGTTTAAGCTCATCTTTGGGATTTAGTGTTTGTCGATTAATCATGAGTCTGCGGGTAGCGATTAAAAAACGGCCGTCCTGTGCTAGCAGTTCTCTCGTTTGCCACCAAACCTCATTGGATATTTCGGTATTTTGAATCCCTTTTGGTGGGAAGATGGCAACATTTTTTAGTGAATTTAATTCGAAATTGGCGAACACCGGATGGTTGTTACCCATCAAGATTACAAAAAGCAAAAATAAATTTGGTAGTCTATTAAGCAACCACCACACGATTTCTGCCTGATTGTTTTGCGGCATAAAGAGCGCTATCTGCGCGGTTAAAAAGGGTTTCCCAATCTTGATCGCTATCTTGTTTTTGACAGACCCCAACAGAAATAGTTACTGGAATGTTAATGCCGTTATAATTGAATTTGTGTTGCTCAATTTTTTTTCTCATTCTTTCTGCCACTTCAGTGCCAATTTGTTGGTTGGCATTAGAAAGTATGATGACAAATTCCTCACCACCGTATCTGGCGAAATAGTCCTCTGCACGAATGACGTGATTGGCTACCAACTGCCCTAATTCTTTTAGGACAAAGTCTCCACCAGGGTGACCGTAGGTATCATTGATTTTTTTGAAATAATCAATATCAAATACCAGTATGGTGATTGGATCATTGTTGAATTGAGATCGTTTCATGATTTCAGGAGCTCTTTCCAAGAGAGCTCTTTTGGAAAACGCGCCGGTAAGAGGATCTTTTAGAGCCTTTTCTAACAATTTTTCATTGGCATAGGCCTGTAAATTGCCCTTCTCAAAAAATTTAAAATAAACGTTACCACATTTGATTTGATCGTTGTTACGGAGCGTAAAAGGAATATTAGGTTGCAAACGCGTTTCATTGACGTAGGTTTTGTTAGCGCTATTGAGATCAATTATTTGAACTTCATCAAGATGAACTATAAATCGGGCGTGATTGCGACTTACCGATCGATCCTCAATTTGAATATCACATTCGGGAGATCTACCAAAAAGATATTCCTTATTTTGTAACGGATATTGACGTCCAATAAGAGCAATCGGGCCCATGACAACAACTAGAGATGGGGGGGCCTCATGGATTTTGCGGAATTGACTTACTAAAGTTTGCTCGGAAACTATAGCAGTTTTTCCGGTAGCGTCTTCTTTGGACATAACGTTATGTTAACAATGAACCTAGGGATAAACAATCGCTAGACCTTAACTAAGGTCTTGATTATTTTTTTTCCTAACTCTACCCCTGGTTGATCAAAAGGATTAATTTGTAAGGCAAGTCCGAGGGTAGCCACCCACAACATGGAGGTCATTAGTAAGTGACTGACCGATTGTGGTCCTAAATCTTCAACTTCCCAAAGAGTTGAAGAGCGGTTGTTTTGTATTAGGGATTGGTAAGTAGCATGGGCTTCTAGCGGTAAAACCTGATTCAATGTCAACTGATGTGCCCAGTTTAAGGACGGAAATGGGGTTTGACCAATAACAGGATATGAACGATTAGAAGGAGATCGCACATAAATAATGTGACTCCAACTGGAGGCCGCTCCATCTACTAAATATTGAAGAACGCTGTGTTGATCATTGGCGCCCACAAGAGCTACTGGGAATGGCGCATAGGATCCCTTTTTGCCGAGGGATTCTGCCCATAGTTGTTGCATCCAAAGACCATAGTAACGTAATGACGATGAGTAACAAAAAAAATGTATAAGTTGATGGTGGCATGCAATTGATTCAAGGCTTAGGGTAACCAATTCGCAAATTCTTTTTTGATCATCAAGGGCCTGTTGAATTCCTTCTTTAACCAAATTTAAATTTACTTTAAATAGCGAAAAGGGTAACAGACCAATTGGCGAAAATATGGAGTACCTTCCCCCCACTTTCTCTGGAATTTCCAGGTGAGTCCATCCGTTGTGAGAAGCAAGATGAAGCAAGTCACTTGGTTTTTTGTCACTAATAACGGTAACTTGATTCTTCTGGATAGAAATGTGTTTTTCCGACAGAAAACTTAGGATCTGGTGAAATAAAACTAAAGTTTCTAATGTGGAGCCACTTTTGGAGGCTACGACAATATGAACATTACGCCAGTCTTGCACCCAATTTATACAGTGTTCCCACAAACGGGGATCGGGATTATCCAAAATAAACAGGCGATTATCCACATCATATAGATCTTTTATAATTTGTGTTCCTAAAGAGCTACCTCCAATTCCAATCCATACAATTTGAGGCCACTTTTCGTTGATTTGGTAACCAATGGTTTGGCTTTTTTCCCAAAGAGATTGCCATTTTAGACAATGATGAAACGCACTTTCTGTTTGATTTTGTAATAGATTCCAACCCTCTTGTGCTTTTTGGTTAAATTTAGAACTGTTACCATTATGATGAGGGAAAAAATGACTAATCATTTTCATTTCCCTTAATTTTAGGGTTTTTCCCCAATCAGTCAAAGATTTAGATTTCGTGGTACTAAGTCATGGCAATATCTTCTTCAATGCGATGAAATCCCTTCCATTCTTTTAATCGCCCACGATATCTAGATAATTCAGGACTCCACTCTAAATACACAAATGTTAATCGGGTGTTGCGTCCTAGGGAAGATACATCCAAGGAAACAACTTCGGTCCATGTTCCACAATTAAAATACTCTTTATCTTTCCAGCGACGATATTCGTAAACATGATTGTGACCAAAGATCACCATATACGTTTGGGGATCTCGTAATACCTGACGAGCAGCCTTAGATAAATCAAGCTGGATGACGTTTTCTGCAGCAATTCGAGCCACTTGCTTTAAGGTAATGGTTCGACGAGGATCTTTTTTAAATAAACCCTGATATAAAAAGCAAAGCGCCCACCACCACGCCTTCAAGAATAAAAGTGGCTTATTAAACAGGGTCCATTTGGCCATATTAATAAACGGACGGATTTTATCTACGTAGGGGTAGTCTTGTTTGATTTTTAGAACCAGCTCCACAAAAAAAATTGATCCGATAGGTAAGTTAAGAATGGGTTCCACAATGTTTTGTTTAAGAAAAAACCGTTTTGGGTCAAAGCGATTGGCAGCCTCGTGCATGTGCCCGTGTTCAATATGAACACCATCGAAAAAATATACAATATTTTTGTATTGAATGGGGCGCCCTACTGCTTGATTGAGGGCCTGTCGACATGAAGGCCATAACATTGCCTGATCATGGTTACCAATAACATAAGTGATGCTTTTGTTTGGGTGCTGTAGGAATTTTGCTAAAGCATCAAATACCTCTCGGTGACCAGCGATGATGGATTGTAAGATTTCTAAACAAATGGATTCAGTAAAGACTGTGAGAAAATGTCCACGATAATCGACTTGTAATAAATTCAGAAAATCGCCGTTAAAAATCACTTCCACATCAGCATTGAGGTATTCCCCAGAGGAATAGTAATTTAGAAATTCAATCAGTTTTTGGTCATACAAAAATTCTTCCAATTCATTGACGGTTTGGTCGGTAGGGGGCTGGCGTCCTTTTCCCAAATGAAGATCACTTAGGACCAATTTAATTTTTTTTCCCATGGTTTTAACTGTTTATTTGGCTTTTTTTATTGGAACAGCAGGTGGAGCAACCTCCTCTTCTGATTGTAGATGATTGAGAGTGAGGCGCAAGGTTTTCACAGTACGGAAGATCTGATCCTGTAACCCGGCAATTTTTTTATTTAATTGCTGGTTCTGTTCTTTCATTAACTCAATTTCCCCATTCATTTCATCGATACGTTGTCTTAATTGAAGGATCATCTCATCTTTAGCCTTGAGCAGGGCATTTCTTTCCTGCTTGAGTATTTCCAGTCGGTTTTCAAGGTCGCGTTCTCTTTTACGCACATTTTTAACTTGATGTTGAATTTCTAATCTCAATTGCGTCAACTCATCAACAAGTTTTTTGTTTTCATGCTCTTTTCTTTTAAGATTTTGCTGAACAACCATTATTTCCATTTGAGCTTGCTCTAAAGCTTCTCGCTTTTCATTTTCCAGCTGGTTGAGTTTTAAAAAATACTCCTCTGCTTGATTTTTGTGGGTTTGGGCAGCCACAGTAAGAAGCTCATTTTCCTCCCGTAAGCGGTCCAATTCTTTTTCTAACTCAATAATTTTGTTTTGAGCCAGTTTAAGGTGATGAGCAAACTCAATGTTGTTATCAATTTTTAAAATCACGCTGCTGTAGCTTTTTTCTTTTTCTTCCTTATATTCAAAAGAATGTTGCGATTGTTGGCTTTGTTGTTCATTGGTAGTTAGTTTATTTGGAACAATTTCTGTTTTTTGATTGTTTTCAGAAAAAATAGAGGGAACAGATCTTAAATCTAAATCTGTTTTCACTGTGGGAGGTGCTATTCCCGATGGTTCCTCAAGATTTTTAATTTCTTTGGGAATAAGGTTGTCGTTATCGCTTAATAAATGAGTAGCGTGGATGTCTTGAGCAACATCCTCAAGTATTTTGGTTTGAAATTGTTCAGCCAGACGCTTTTTTTTGTTCTCTTCCACTATCTTTCGGATCGGTATTTTGTATTAAAAATTTACAAATCTTCGTAGGCTGTGATGAAACAAGACGAAGGGCGAGATTCAAAATCGAAGTTTGTCGAAGATAATATTAAGAAGCCGGGGATTGTTGAAGATGGGGTTTGCGACTGGTTAATTGCCCGCAGGCCGCTTCAATATCGCGACCCATGGTTCGTCTGCGCAGCACATGGGCACCTAAGCTGATTAGGTAATTTTGAAACTTGGCAATCTGACTTTCGTCAGGTCTTTCAAACCCAGAATTGGGATGTTCGTTGAAGGGAATAATGTTAATCTTGCACGGGATAGAACGGGTTAACTGATAGAGTTTTTGAGCGTGGTCCAATTGATCGGTGTATCCCTTAAGCAATACATATTCAAATGTTACCTTTTCTTTAGTGAATTCTACGTATTTTTTGCATTCTTGCAGTAACATTTCGATGGGATATTTTTGGTTGATTGGCATTATCTGAGTTCGAGACTGATTATCGTAACCATTAAGAGATACCGCTAAAAGGGTATGGGAGGCGGCTACTCGCCACATTTCAGGCACAATTCCACAAGTGGATACAGTAATTTTTTTCCGTGAGAATTGACGGCCAAAGGAGCTATGAAGAATTTCAATGGTTTTAAAAACCGCTTCGGGATTGTCGAGAGGCTCGCCCATTCCCATAAATACGATGTTGGTAATGCGTCTTGGGGCAATCAACTGTTCCACTTTATAGAATTGACCGACAATTTCGTCGGTGGTTAGACGCCGTTTGAGCTTTTGTTTGCCCGTGTAACAAAAACGGCATGCCATATTGCACCCAACCTCTGATGAAAGACAAATCGTCAGCCTATCGTCTGCAGGTATCAAGGCTGTTTCAATGGTGTTACCATCCCGAAGCTCAAACAGAAATTTTTCGGTTCCGTCAGCGGATTTGGAGCGATATTTGAGTTGTGGTAACTTAAAATCAAATATTTGTGGGATTTGTTGGCGAAACTCTTTTGAAAGGTTACTCATTTCATGGGGCTCTTCTATTTTTTTGTCGTATATCCATTTATACAGTTGCTGGGCCCGGAAGGAGCTGTGTCCCATTTTTTGTAAAAGGCTTTTTAAATCATCCAAAGTTAAACTGAAAAAATTTACCGGATGAGAGGAGGGTAATAAGGCCTTGGCTGTATCGTACGAACAAGAGGGGTCATTGGTAGGATCCTCAATATCCCAGGGGCGCCTGCCATCTATCCAAACACTGGGCTTTTCCTGGGGCCAACTTCTGTTTCTTCGTTCCTTGTTGGAAACAAAGTGGGATTTTTTTGAACTGATCTCTAAGCGCTGATGATACCTGGGGTAACTTGAAGCACTCTTACTTAGCGAATCAGACATAGGTGCCTTACTTTATGCCGAAAAAACAAAAATCAGTCACTATTTTTCGTTTTTTTGCCCGCAGGATAGCGTTTTTTTACTTTCTTCACATCCACCATTTTTTTAAGGTCTTTTAACTTATTCTCCACCATTTCTCGGAGTTTTGGATCTTCCGTATTTTCTTGAGCCAACGAGTACATGAGATAGGCCTTTTCGTAAAATCCAACCTTTAGGTACACGTCACCCAAGTGATCAAGAATGACGGCCTCATTGGGATTTTCCTCAACCGCCTTTTCTAACCACATAATGGCATTTTGATAGTCTCCCAACTTATAATAGATCCATCCCATTGTATCTTGAATGTATGGGTTCTTAGGGTTCAGCTGCAGGGCCTTTTGGGCCATGTCAAGTGCCGCAGAAAGATGTTCCCCCCTTTCGGCGTAAAGATAGGCCAAGTTGTTTAAAGCCACCTCATTTAAGGGGTTAATCGTCAAAATTTCTTTCAATACTCGTATCGTTTCGTCAGGCTTACCTAATTTCTCGAAAGTAATTGCATACAGGACGAGTAACTTTTCCGATTTGGGAAATAGCCTGAGTGCCTTTTCTAAAACACCCAAAATTTTATCATATTTTTGTTGCTCAAATAAAACTTTTCCCCAGATGAGATAAAAGACTTCAAAGTCATCTCTTTGTTTAGTAGCAGATGCTACCACTTTTTCAGCCAAGCCCCATTCCTTTTGATTCATGTATATTTGTGTGATTTGTAGGATGGCCTCAGGGAACTGTTCGGAATGGGGGGAGATTTGCTCAAAGTGCTCAATGGCTTTTTCCCAATTTTTGGTTTCTTGATAGAGGAGTCCCAAGGCATAGCGGGCTGGATCCCATGAGGGATTCTTTGATAGAACATCTTCAAGAATACGGATGGCCTCGGCATAGTATTTTTGTTGGATCAGTAAAAGGGCGAGTTTGACTTTTTCTACAGGGGATTGATTCGATATGGCCAATACCAAACGCGCTTGTTCTATTGCCTTTTCCTGGAAGCCCAACTGGGAATAAAGAAAGAGCAGGTACTCGGCCACTCCTTGATGAGGGCCATCCACCGCCTGCCATTTCTCTAGGAGTTCCACCGCCTGGTGGGATTTTTTTTGCTCATGGAGATTTTGTGCTAAGGCCAGAAGGGCTTCGGGATAACCGGGTTTTAGTTCTAAGGCCTTGCGATAGGCCTGTTCCGCCCATTCCAAACGTTTCGGATCATTGGTTTCTTCCCAAATTTTTCCCATAAGAAAATGGGCGTATTCGGGATTGGGATAGGGGGTTTGCTGGATCAGTTTCTTCAACGTTTCAATGGCCTGTATAGGATCTTTTGTTTCTAGGTAAAGACTTACCAAATTGATTAAGGCCCCGTCATGACTTGGATCTAGCTCATGAACTTTTTGGAAGCTACTAATGGCCTCTTGAGTTTTCTGAAGCTGCATAAAAGTGATGCCCTTTAAAAAATGGGCGGACACGTTGGAGGGGTCCTGGGAGAGTACTTCTTCAATTAACTGTAGGGTATCGTCAAAGTGTTGGATTTTTAAAAATTCCTTGGCTAATCGCAACCGGATATGTCGCGATGAAGGATCCCAGTTAAGTGCCTCTCTAAAATATTGGATGGCGAGACGGTGCCTTCCCTCTTGACTGTAGGCCTCTCCACGAGTGAAGGCGATGTCGGCCTTTTCTTGGGCCCAGGCTTCAGTTTCCCCCGTAGGACTAGAATGCCCTTTCTGCGGCGTGATATACCCTTTCTGAAAGGGTCCGATGGAAACACAGCCACTTACGAAAACCGCTAAGAAAAGGCCAAAAAGCCTTAGTTTCATGAAAAAGGAATCGGTTTTTTGGTTAAATGCTTTAATTGACCTTGATCAAAACCGGACCTTTAGATAGAAAGGCTTCTTGACAGATTGTGGCGTAGACCGCTAGTTTGCCACTTTAGAAAAAATTTCAATTGTTCAGGGAGGCGTCAATGTACCAGCTCGATAACAATAATCTTAATAAAACCAATACAAACAAAGTGAAAATTATTAAGCGTTATCAAAATCGTAAGCTTTATGATACCCAACAAAGTTGTTATGTGACTTTGGATGATATCGCCAAAATGATTCGCTCGAATGAGGAAGTTTTGGTGATCGACAATAAAACCAAGAACGATATTACGGCAGCAACCCTAACTCAAATTATCTTTGAAGCTGAGAAGAAGGCATCTCAATACGCACCTTTATTTACGTTAAGAGAAATTATTCAACATGGTAACGGTAGCATTTCATCGTATCTAGCGAAATTGGGAGCGTTTCCTGCAGATTATATTGAAAAACAGGCGCAAGCTCAGGCGCAAATGGCAATGGAACGGGCTCAGTCCGACAGCCTAAAAGAAACTTTAGAGCAGCGAGTGGCGAGTGCTGCAGCGCGAGCTACTGAGAATTCTTCTAAATTAATTGCAGAAAAGGCAGCGATTTTGCCAAGTCAACAGGAAGAGGTGGCTCCAACGTTACCCATTTCTGCAGCTAACTTTTTAGGACAGAACGCAAACAAAACAACGGAGAACTAGTGGTTTCTTCTTTAATGATGGCGATTTATTGAGGGGATTTGATGGTGGGGGGATAGCATGAAACAGATTCAAACAAGCAGGCTATTGAGAATGCAAGCAATGAGCTGGTTCCAATTACTTTTAGGAGTGGCATGGGTTACTGGATTGGGCCTCTTCCCAGGTCATGGGAAGGCTTTGCCCTCTCATCAAGATGAGGATGGTCAATTTTGGGCGGTGCCTCAACTGACTGAGTTGCCTGAGGGGGAAAAAGATAATGCCTGGATGTTCGGAGATTTGATTGGGGAAGATGGTGATGGCACTTTTGATCTTTGGGAGGATCTGCCAGTGTTGGGGGAAGGAGACCATTTATGGCGTGCACCTAGGCCTCAGTATCGGGTTCCGCCCCAAAAAATTAAAGATTATGAGGCTCGTCCTCTTCAAATTCGGGTGCATAAGTCCATTCAAGAGAGGGGTTACCAATATTTGACCGTGCATTATTTGGGTGAACTGAAATTCTTGGCCCCCATTTCCACAGCATGGGAAAGATTAGCTAAAGCAAAAAGGGGAACTTATTACGCAGTAACACCTCATGGAATTTTTGCTCCTGATGCCATCGAGCCGAAGCGCTTTTCTAATCGCTGGCAGGTCATGTTATCATATGTGATTCGGTTTAATAGTGGCATTTGGATCCATGCCACAACTCCTGATCATTATCATGAGTTGGGGTTTCCTGCATCGGGTGGTTGTGTGCGGTTACATTTAGAAGATGCCAAAGTGGTGTACGATTGGGTAAAACAGGTGGGTTTGCAACAAACGGTCATTATGGTGTATCCTCATAATCAGGGTGAGTTACAGATCCCACGCCATTTGCAAAAAAATCCACCACCATTGCCTCAGGATTTTATCGAGTGGCGAGTATCTCGAGGAATCAAGGTTACTGAAAAGAAATAGTTGCCCTTGTGAGACGGAATCGTTTCGTCTTTATTAACTTTATTAATATTTTCATTTTTAATTAATATTTTATTTAATGTTTTATTTAATGATCATTTCAGCCGGGATAAAAGCAGGCAACTTGATGATTATGATCAGACGCTGTTGTTGGGATAGCAGAAGGGATTTTTTGTAGAATGGGTTTTTCTTTTTCGCATTTTGGTTGCGCTTTTGGACAGCGAGGATGAAATGGGCATCCGCTTGGAGGGTTAATGGGACTTGGCACATCACCTTTAAGAATTATGCGTTGGCGGTTTCTTTTGGGTGTTGGCAGAGGGATTGCAGAAAGTAGGGCTTGAGTATAGGGATGTTGGGGGTTTTGATATAAAGAGCGACTGGGTCCAGATTCCACAATGTGCCCCAAATACATAACGGCCACTTCATCTGAAACATGTTCTACTACTTTTAGGTCATGGGCGATGAATAGGTAAGTAAGCCCAAATTGCCTTTGAAGATCTAAAAGTAAGTTAATGATTTGCGCCTGCACAGACACATCGAGAGCGGACACAGGCTCATCCAGTATGATCAATTCTGGCTCTACAGCGAGGGCTCTTGCGATTCCTATGCGCTGTCGCTGTCCTCCGGAGAACTCATGTGGATAGCGATTTAATGCGTCTAAAGGTAAACCCACAAGTTCTAAGAGCTCTTTAGTGCGCCTTTGCAATTGAGATGCTTCTGAAAAAATTTTATGCACTCTTAAAGGCTCCTCCAAAATTTCTCTAACGGTCATTCGCGGGTTTAAAGAGGAAAAGGGATCTTGAAACACAATTTGCAAGTGCTTACGGAGAGAGCGTAAGCGAGCCCCAGATAGTCGTGTGATGTTCTCTCCCTTAAAA
This sequence comes from Pseudobdellovibrionaceae bacterium, assembly GCA_025055135.1. Lineage (GTDB taxonomy): Bacteria > Bdellovibrionota > Bdellovibrionia > Bdellovibrionales > Bdellovibrionaceae > JANWYU01. The sequence goes on from JANWYU010000205.1 coordinate 16,438, forward strand.
TAAATATCTCCAGAAGTAGGTTCTAAAAGTCTAATAAGACTGCGACCTAGTGTGGACTTGCCACACCCTGATTCCCCAACAAGCCCTAAGGTTTTCCCACCATCTATGGATAAAGACACTTCCTGAACTGCCTTGAGGGTAGCAATTTCTCGATTCAAAATGCCCCCATAAATGGGAAAGTGTTTTACCAGTTTGTGACAACGAATCACTTCAGTCATAAGGGTCCTTTAATCCACTATGTTGTTATGGGATAGTAACAGGCTACTTGGTGGCCATCTTGGGTTGTTAACATGGGAGGAGTTCGTTGGCAATTATCTCGGGCGCGTTCGCATCTTTTATAAAAGCGGCATCCTTGAGGCCATTCCCATAAGCTAGGTACACTGCCAGGTATATTATAGAGTTTGGATTTAGTGGGGCCTTGGTGAAGGGAAGGTATGGAACGTAATAGGCCTAAGGTGTAAGGATGTCGTGGATGGGCAAATATCATGTCCGTCGGTCCATATTCGATAATTTTTCCTCCATACATAACAGCTACTTTGTCGCACATTTCTGCCACAATTCCTAAATCATGAGTAATCAGAATCATGGCCATTTGGGATTGTTTTCGCAGCTCTTTAATGAGCTCTAAAACCTGAGCTTGTATGGTAACATCAAGAGCGGTAGTTGGTTCATCGGCGATCAGCAAGAGGGGATCACAAACAATAGCCATTGCAATCATTATTCGTTGGCGCATTCCTCCCGACAGTTGATGTGGGTATTCATGGTAACGTCTTTCTGGCGAGGGAATACCAACCTTTTTTAATATTTCAATTGTTTTTTCTTTTCGCTGTTTTGGGGAAAGGTGGGGCTGATGGATTTTAAAAACTTCCTCGATCTGATTACCACAAGTATAAACAGGATTGAGGGCTGTCATTGGCTCTTGAAAAATCATGGTCATTTTGTTACCGCGAATCTTGCGCATTTCGGCATCTGAAATTTCTAACAAATTGATTCCATTAAAAATAATTTCCCCTGATTTAATATAACCTGGTTTTTGGATCAATCGCATAATTGAGAGGGATGTTACTGACTTACCACAGCCTGATTCTCCAACAATCCCTAGTACTTCGCCCTGATCTACTGTGAATGATACATCATCAACAGCGTGGGCTTCTCCTTGATCTAAAACAAAACTAGTGACCAGATTTTTTACGGTGAGGATGGTTTGTGCCAAATGTAAGACCTCCTAGTTTCCAGATCTAAATTTATTTATGAATCTTGGCAAGACCTGTAATGGGGCATTTTAGTTGCACTTTTCAGTGAGGCTCGATACTCTAAAGAGAGCTGGGAGGCCATTTATGGGTTCCATGAGTTTAGGGCATTGGATTATTATCCTTATAATAGTGTTACTGGTTTTTGGATCGTCGAGGATTGAACATCTTGGAAGATCTTTGGGGCGAGCGATTCGCGGTTTTAAGGAAGGGATGAACGAAAAAGATACTACGGCTCGGGAGGTGGGTGAAGGGGAAACCACTGATCAGTTAACTTATAGTCAAAAAGAGATGCAGGTTAAAGATAAGGAGCAATCTCCAAAGACGGGTTCTCGCCATCAACAGAGCTGACGAAAGATCATTGTCGAGTGAAGGGTTATTATTGTTCACACCAGTTATTATTTTTTTTATTTTCGGTCATCTGTTGTTCTTTGGTATCTCAGGCACAAGTTTCTCACCAGGAGATATGTGAAAGAAATTTTCGCGCATATCCTTTGTTGCAAGATTCTTTTAAAGATCAAATAGCCAAAGTGTGTGGGGAAGTTACCACTCGAGACGGTTGTGTTAGCGTTCAAGGAAGACCCATTTACTATTGGGATTTTAGGACCCAAAATAAGAATCCCAAAAAAATTTTTGCCTTGTCCTTAATCCATGGGGATGAGGTAGACAGTATTAAAGTTTTGCACCATTGGATGTTGCGTTTGTCTCAATTGCCGCAAGCCCGCAACCATTGGAGGCTGCTACCGGTAGCAAATCCAGATGGTTTTGAACATAAAACTCGGGTTAATTATCGTCGGATTGATTTAAATCGAAATTTTCCAACCAAAAATTGGGAGAATCAGGCTTTAGATTTTTGGAAAAAAATAGGAAGCCCATCCCGTCGTTATCCCGGGGAGCGACCGGGTAGCGAACCTGAAGTGCAGTGTTTAATCGAGTTATTTAAAGAATATGATCCAGATCTTGTGGTTTCTATCCATACCCCCCTTGGTGTTTTGGACTTCGATGGTCCCCAAATTCACAACGTTCCCAAAAACTTAACCCTGCCATGGAAATCTTTGGGACATTTTCCTGGCTCATTGGGACGATATTTGTGGGCTGAGCGAAAGGTTCCTGTGCTTACCGTGGAGTTAGATCAAACACCACCTAAAACCTATCTGGAAGTTGAGGTATTACAGGACTTTATAGGATCATTAGTACAACAAATTCGTTAGGACTCTGTTACAGAAAATTTAGTGTTGTTCTAATTTTAGGTATTCAAAGGCGGATAGGCCGGCCTTTGCTCCTTCGCCCATCGCAATAATAATTTGTTTATAGGGACATGTGGTAACGTCTCCTGCGGCAAAAAAACCTGGCACATTGGTGCGGCATTTTGGATCGATTATAATTTCCCCATAATTATTTAGCGATACAATTTGAGAGAATACGGAAGAGTTTGGGAGTAACCCAATTTGAATAAATATCCCATCAAGGGTTAAGTGACGAGTATCCCCGGTTTTGAGATCTTGGTATTGAAGGTCTGTTACTTTTTTGTTGTCACCTTTTATATGAGTGGTTTTGGCCCCAGTGATGATCTGTACGTTGGGTAGGGCTTGGAGTTTATCAACAAGAATTTTGTCTGCTTTTAATTGATTGGCATATTCAATGAGAGTAACCTGACCCACAATACCTGCTAAATCAATAGCAGCCTCTACCCCTGAGTTGCCTCCTCCGATAACAGCAACGTGTTTTCCTTTGTAGAAAGGGCCGTCACAGTGAGGGCAATACGCCACTCCACGGCCAAGATACTCTTCTTCACCGGGAACATTGAGCTTTTTCCATTTTGCCCCGGTGGCTGCAATAACTGTTTTGCTTTGTAAAATTTCATGGGAGCTTAAATGTAATTCAAAGTTACCTGAAGGGAGGCGTTGGATTTGTTCCAATCGAGTATTGTCTTTTAATTCTACGGAGTAATGTTCTAAATGGGTTAACAGAGCTTTGCTTAGTTGTGGTCCCTCAGTGTATGTTACCGATATTAGGTTTTCAATGCCGCGAGTTTCTGATACCTGACCACCCAGCTTTTCCGTGATAACCAATGTTTTTAATCCTTTGCGAACGGCGTAAATAGCTGCGCTGACTCCAGCTGGCCCAGCACCAATTACAGTAACATCGTATAATCCTATGTTTTTGTATGAGCTTTGAGGAATTTCTGGGGATTGAGAATTTGATTTAAATTTTTGTTCAAGTTTTTCCAGAATGCTTAGAAGGTTTGCTCGTCCACTGTGAATTACTTCCCCGTTCCAAACGACGGTGGGAACTCCCATAATACCCAATTGATCAATTTCCTTTTGAAAATATTGGCCGTCTCTCATTTCATGAGTAATACGAGGGTTGAGCGCGCTGATTAAGTTGAGGTTTTGTACTACCTCGGGACAGTTTTCGCAGGTAAGGGATACGTAGGTAATGAGATGAGCAGACTTGGGCAAATCTTGTATGCGTTTTACTAAATGCTCGGACGGTAATCGCCCTTTTCTTTGAATATGGAGAATGGCCAAAACTAAGGAGGAAAATTCATGTCCCGTGGGTATGGCTGAGAAACGAATACCCGAAAAACCCCTTTCTGTCCAAAGTTCGAAGGAAGGATAGGGTAGAGGCTCTGAAGGGGAAGAAGGAAGTTCCAGTTTTAAGTGAGGCGAGCACTCTGCAAATTGCTTTAGAAATGCAACCAGATCCGAATGATCTGGGTGGTTGCTATTTTTTATTTTCAGGTACAAAGGCTCGTGCAACTGTTGAAAAATTTCCGTTACCTGTTGTTTTAACTCGAGATCGAGCATAAAAACCTTCCTTTGTTTTCTTATTTATTGTTTTTTGCATTTACTATTTTTGCCTTCGATTAAGCTATCTTCTTTCACGTTAGGGCAGAAATTCTGATCCCAAAATGAATTGAGATCATAATCAAGGGAAACATGGTAACCATTAATCATTAAGGATTGATGGTTACCAATCCGTGTCCATGACGGCTAAGTATTTTTTGCCGAGAAGTTGGGTCTGCGCTTTATTTGGCTTTTGCGCGTATCAACCTAAGACCGGACCTCAATACATTTTAACAGATTTTTAGATTGGCACGTGAAGCGCAAACCCAACTCGTTTTTTCCTAAAAAGTGTAGTAAATTCTTAAATCTTGCCGACTAAATCTAAGCTTGGTTTTAAAGTTTTGTTTCCGGGAGTCCACTTTGCAGGACATACTTCGGATGGATTTTTGGCAACATATTGAGCCGCCTGAATCTTTCTGACGAGCTCATCAGCGTTCCTACCGATACCGTTATCATTAATTTCGGCAAGCTTAATTAGCCCTTCAGGGTTAACTAAGAAGGTTCCGCGGTATGCTAACCCCGATTTTTCATCGTAAACACCGAAAGCCCGAGACAAATGACCGGTGGGGTCGGCCAGCATTGGAAATTTCACCCGACGGATGGTATCTGAAGTATCATGCCATGCCTTGTGGGTAAAATGAGTGTCTGTGCTAACGGCATAAACCTCAACCCCCATTTTTTGTAATTCAGCATACTTGTCAGCGAGATCACCAAGCTCTGTTGGGCAAACAAAAGTAAAATCAGCAGGATAGAAAAAAAACACGCTCCATTTGCCCATTAGATCATTATGGGTTACCTGCTTAAAGGTATCATTATGATAGGCTTGCACTGCGAATTCAGTGACTTTGGTGTTGATAATGGTTTGCATATTTCCTCCTTTTTGGTTGGTTGTTGTTTATAAAGCAGGTCGGCTGAGACCTTTTTGCTTTCTCTAAATAAATCACTATTTCTTATTAGAGTAAAATCGATAAATTTTATTGACCAATAGATTATATCTATTGACATTAGGAGCAATCTTTGTCAAGAACCCGTAAAGGGATCATTTTAAAATGTCTTCTTATAGCTTCTTATGGGTAAACTGAATTTTTCCCTCACACAATTAGAGTACGTTTTAGCGGTTTATCAAAAGGGCCATTTCGCCCAGGCGGCAGAGGCCTGTTATGTGACACAGCCCACCCTCAGCATGCAAATCCAAAAACTGGAGGAAGCTCTGGGAATTAAGATTTTTGACCGGACCAAAAAACCCATTCGTTTAACATTAGAAGGAGAAGCGATTATAGATGCCATACGCAGGGCAGTGTGGGAGTCCAAAAATATTGAGGAGATATTAAATCAAATCAAACAGCAGGATATTGCGGGAGAATTATCAGTGGGAGTTATTCCTACGGTAGCACCATACGTGTTACCCAAAGCGCTAAGGGAACATCAAAGAAGTAATCCCAAAATTATTCTAAAAATTGTTGAGCTACAGACGGAACATATTTTGGATAGACTGAAAAACGATCAGCTAGATCTTGGAATACTGGCCATTCCAATCGAAAATAACCAGTTGGTAACAGAGCATCTTTTTTACGAGCCTTTTTATGTATTTTGTCGCAAAGATCATGAGTTGGCTCGCTATCGACAGATCAAAACCCAGCAGCTATCGCATCAAGATCTTTGGCTGCTAGAAGAGGGGCATTGCTTGCGGCAGCAGGTGTTGGAGGCCTGTCGATTTAAGAATCGACATCGGACCGGGAAGGTGGTTTATTTTGAGGCAGGCAGTTTAGAAATGATTGGTGAGCTGATCAAAGAGATGGGTGGATATACCCTAATTCCAGAAAGTGCTATTGCTCGTTTTAGAGAGATGGGGAAGGTGGTGCCCATTGCTCCCCCTTCTCCTTCACGGGAGATAGGTTTTGTTTATTCGAGAAAATATTACAAATCGCGATTAATTGAACAATTTAAGCGGAACGTGTTGAAATCTTTGCCAAATGTAAAAGAAACCTTGGATGCCTCCATTAAGGTTATTCCAGTGGTTGATCCTAGTTCAGGTCTTCGCTATAAAGCGTGAGAGTTACAATATTTCAGCAAAAGGAAAGAAGGAAAAAAGAAAAGAATAAAGATCAATAACGAAAAAGGCTTTACCAAATGGAATTACAACAAAAAGAAGTGGGTTTACAACAGAAAGAGACCGTTAACATCATTAGTCTTGGTTGCCCTAAAAATCTGGTTGATTCTGAAATTATGGCAGGTTCATTAATTAAAGAGGGTTACCAGTGGCAAGATGATCCTGAAAAGGCACAAACAGTAATTATTAATACCTGTGGCTTTATCGAAGATAGTAAAAGGGAATCTATTCAAAAAATTTTAGAAATTGCGCGACTTAAAGAGGAAGGTAAAGTACGTCGCATTGTTGTGGCAGGCTGCTTGGCACAACGCTATAAAAATGAGTTAGTAGAAAGCCTGCCTGAGGCTGATTTATTTATTGGTTCTGGTGATTTTCCCAAAATTGTAGAAATTTTAAGACAACATGATCGGGGAGTGAATCAAAAAACCTATTTTTCGTTACCAACCTATTTGCAACAGGATGGAGCGCCCCGTGTTAATTCGCAACCCAGGCATCGGGCTTATTTAAAAATCAGTGAGGGCTGTTTAAAAAGATGTGCCTTTTGTGCCATCCCATTAATTCGAGGAAATTTGCAGTCAAGGACAATACAAAGTATTGTGAGTGAGGCTCGGTTGCTGGTAGCAGGAGGAGTGAAGGAACTTATTATTGTCTCTCATGATTTTACTGATTATGGATGGGACTTGCGGCGTAAAAACGGAAATGATGATGTAACTCCCGAGAGGTTATTGGAAGAACTGGCTCAAATTGAGGGATTGCGGTGGATTCGATTGATGTATCTGTATCCTGATGGAATTACTCCGAAAATGCTTGAGGTGATTAAACGTTACCCAAAGATTTGTCGTTACTTTGATATGCCTTTGCAGCATGTAAACGATGAGATGTTAAAAAGAATGAATCGCAAAATGACCAAATCACAAATTGCGGAGGTAATATGCGGGATTCGGAGAGAACTGCCTGATGCTACTATTCGCACCCAATTTATTGTTGGGTATCCGGGAGAAACAGAAGCGCAATTTCATGAAATTTTAGATTTCCTGCAACAATATCGCTTCGATAGAGTAGGTTGTTTTAAATATTCTGCTGAAGAAAACACCCCGGCCGGTAAAATGAAAGATCAAATTGATGAAGACACAAAGGAACGGCGATATCGGTCATTGATGAAGTTACAACAAAAGATGAGTAAATTGCAGAACCAAAAATTGATCGGCAAAAAGTTACCAGTGTTGGTTGAGGGTTACTCAGAAGAAACGGAGCTTCTGCTTCAGGGAAGATACGAAGGGCAAGCTCCTGATATAGATGGAGTTGTTTTAATTAACGAAGGCACTGCTCAAGTAGGAGAATTTGTTACGGTGGAAGTAACCAAAGCCTTCGAGTATGATCTAATGGGAAGAATTGTTCAGTAAAAAATGCGTTTTGATGTTTTTTTAACGAAAACGTTATCTCTTGCCAGCCGATCCAAAGCTCAAGAGCTGATTCAAAGTCATTCAGTTCGTCTTTTATGTGACGGACGAGAGGTTGCCTATCACAAAAACCTATTTATTGATACCCAAAAACATCGATGGGAAGTACATTTGATCAGTCCTTCCTTTGTTAAGTATGTTTCTCGAGCAGGTTTAAAATTAGAGTATGCTCTCGATCATTGGAACGTGCCTTTAACCGAAAAAGTGGTGGTGGATGTGGGTCAGGCTACGGGGGGCTTTACCCAAGTTTGTCTTGCTCGTGGTGCGGCTAAAGTGTATGGGATTGAAGCGGGTCATGGTCAGTTGCATCCCACCTTGAGACAAAACCCAAAGGTGGTTGCTTTTGAACATTTGGATGTTCGTTCCATTGTTGGTCATCCGATTTTTAAACCATTAGTATCCGCTGTAGATCTTGTTACCGTAGATGTTTCCTTTATATCAGTGGTTGATGTTATTGATCCCATTTTATGGTTGGCTCCCCAATCTATGCTTATTTTAGTAAAACCTCAGTTTGAGATTCCCACCCGTTATTTAACAAAAAAGGGAATCGTGAAGGATCAGTTTTCTATGGAGTCATTTCTGCTTCAATTTAAGGAAACTTTGGATTGCAAAATAGGGACAGTTGGGCAAGGTCCGTTACCCACACCGGTGCGTGGTCAAAAGGGAAATCAAGAGTACTTCTTATACTATATTTTAAGATGATTATTTTTAAGATAATTATTCAAATGTAATCAGGGTTTGGCCCGTTTCTACAGAATCTCCTTGTTTTACCAGGATATTTTTCACTTTGGCCTCATTGGTAGAGCGGATTTCATTTTCCATTTTCATCGCTTCCATAATTAATAAAGGGCGGTTGGCTTTAACGATTTCTCCTGGCTTAACAAAGATCTGTATAATTTTCCCTGGCATTCCAGCCTTAATATCTTTTTGTTGTCCTAGGTTACCATCTCTTTTTAAAGACTCGTGAAGTAACATTTCGTCATTGTAAATTTTCACGGTTCTTGCTGAATTCCGAGTGAAAACGGTATACTCGGTATCTTTTCCAATGACATCAACTAAATAAGATGCTCCTTTGAAGAGTAAGGTGAAATAAGATTCAGAGCGTTTGAAATCTTCCTTGGATATTTCATAGCGCGTCCAATCTTTGCCTGCCTCAGCAATGGCAATTTTCCAGCTATGTCTTTGTTCGATCACGTCAACTTTATACTTTTTTCCGTTCAATTCAGCTTCAAAATACATGGTTACCTCTTATGTCAAATAGTTAATTAACCCTTAATTGTAACTTTCGTCCCACTCGCCTCCAGTTGGCTGGAATATTCAATTGACGTACGTCCTTAGCTTTACGATCATTATAGGCTTGGATCCCGGCTACTATGAGAAATACATGATCCTCTACCTCTTTGAACAGTTCAGGTTCAATGACTTCAAAGTTCTTTTCAATAAATTGAGTTGTATAAGTACCGTCGATAAACTTGGGATGGCGTAAAATGGTTTTGTGTAGAACTATGTTGGATTTAATACCCGACAAAACAAACTCAGTGAGGGAACGCTCCATGCGATCAATGGCCTCTTGACGTGTTTCACCCCAGGTAATTACTTTGGCAATCATGGGATCATAAAACATGGGAACCTCGTAACCAGGATATGCGTAGGAATCCACACGGACAAAAGGACCTTGTGGATGCCTACAGGCTCGGATCACTCCAGGATTGGGTTGATAGGTGACAGGATCTTCTGCACATACTCTACATTCAATCGCATGTCCTTTCTGCTTAATGTCTTCTTGACGATATGGTAACGGATGGCCCATGGCTACCAGAATTTGTTCTTTAACCAAATCTACTCCCACAACGTACTCGGTAATAGGATGTTCCACCTGTAAGCGGGTGTTCATTTCCATGAAGTAAAACTGTTTGTTTTTACTATCAAAAATAAATTCGATGGTTCCTGCACCAAGATACTTGATGGAGCGAGCGGCCTGTACCGCGGTTTCGCAAATTTTTTGTCGAAGCTCGGGTGTTAAGGAGGGACTTGGGGTTTCTTCGATTAATTTTTGGTGTCGCCTTTGAATGGAGCATTCACGTTCAAATAAGTGAATGATGTTACCATACTGATCCCCAAAAACCTGAACTTCAATGTGTTTTGGGTCAGAAACATATTTTTCAACATATACAGTAGGATCTGCAAAATAATTCTGCCCTTCGCTCATACAGGCGCGGAAGGCACTTTCCAACTCGCCTTCTTCGTAGACCACGCGCATTCCTTTGCCCCCTCCTCCTGCCGAGGCCTTAATAATGATTGGAAACTGAATTTCTCTGGCAATTGCCCGTAGCTGATCCAAATTGGTAACAGGACCATCGCTGCCTGGGACTAAAGGGACTCCAGCCTTTTTCATCAGGGCTTTGGCGGATAGCTTGTCACCCATGGCCTCGATTTGCTCAGGAGTAGGTCCTATGAACACGATTCCGTTTTGTTGGCAGGCTCGAGCAAAATACACATTCTCCGACAAGAATCCATACCCCGGGTGAATAGCATCAGCATGAGCTTGCTTGGCTACTTCGATGATTTTTTTATAATTCAAGTAGCTTTCTTTAGATGGCGCAGGCCCAATGGGATAGGCTTCATCTGCCAAGAACACGTGAAGGGAATCGCGGTCAGCTTCGGAAAAGACAGCTACGGTTTTAATGTTCATTTCTCTACAGGCGCGAATTACTCGAATGGCTATTTCTCCTCGATTGGCAATAAGGATTTTTTTAAACTGTTTTTTTTCCATTTAAAACCCCTTATGGATGTTACCTATTAAAGTGGAATGTTACCGTGTTTTTTGGGGGGCATAATGTCCCGCTTATTTTTTAGCATCTCCAGGGCGTCTACCAATCTTCTGCGGGTCATGGCTGGCTCAATAATTTCGTCAGAAAGCCCCAAGTGGGCCGATACATAAGGGTTAGA
>JANWYU010000219.1 GCA_025055135.1 Pseudobdellovibrionaceae bacterium
ACTCTATCCCACAAGCAAAGGTTTTCAAGAAATCATATGGGATGGTCCCGCTCAACCACGTTTGGTTCACATTTTACCTCTTGAAGTTTCATACGGTGATCATCTAACAGATTTTAAAGTAACATGTACTCAACTATCGGAATTACCCACTGTACTTTTAGAACGTTGTGATATTCAAAAATCGAGCAAATGCTCCGAATCGAGTAACACCTGTCAAACAAGCTGGCTCATTAAATATGAATTTTCTTTAGATTGGCAAAGGGAGAACCACAGTGAATTTTACGTTTCTACCGCTATTGAATTTGATGATAAAGTCGTTCACTATAAAGTCCCCTTTCGCATTTTGCGAAAAGCATCACTGGAAACGCGTCCAGCCAACTCCCACGTTTTCGATCTACCCACCCTGAATGACCAACCAGATCTAATTCCCTTTACTCCAGTAACTAAATTGTCCTCAAAACCTATTCACAACTTTCGTGATTTTATGGTTACTGAGTCTCGTTTAGGAAAGACACAATTTTATCTTTTTAGTCAAGAAAGCAACACCAACACCTATCGCTCCATTCCCTTAACGTTTTTTAATGAAGATAGGGTTAGTTTGGCCAAACTGACGCCTCATCACACCTTAGTATTTTTAGTCAATCGCAATAAAAACTCTCAGAAACTGGAAAAAATTTATTTTGTGAGTTTTCTACCCCAATCCCGAATCGCGACTCAAACAAACAACAATTCAGAAAGTGAGGAACATCCTCGATTTTATATTTTTGATCATCAAGGCAAACTGCTACAAAAATGGTCTCTTTCGCATCCTGAATTAGGATTTCCTCGAGATCAAGCGGAAATTAATTGGTATTTGGATGAAAACGGATTACCCAAACCCATCTGGGTACAAAATGGCCCAGATCTAAAACCTCCCCAACCAACATTGAGAGAATTATGGCGAGGGAAAAAACCAAAGGACGGGCGTATCCCTCGCATCTATTATTATGATGCGAAGCCTATTTTAAATAGTGTTCAAGCACCGTCTGATTTTGAATGGTTCGACATGTTACCACAAGGAATCATCCCAACTGAACAGCCCCACGTTTTGGTATTCGCTCAGCGAAAATCTCACGATCCCGAACTGTGGATACCGCGATGGCCTGGAGAAATCTGTTTGTTCGCTGTTTTTGTGACGACGCACGTAATTTCCGCTAAAAAATGCTTTGGCCCACTTTCTTTGCCATCATTAGGACAACTGACCCGAGGGCCTCTCATCGGTAAACCAGGAATGTACTGGGTAGGATCGAGCTTTCCCCGCGGTTCACTTTTTGTTTACGTTTTTGATTTCGAAAACTTGGCATTTCACCAATATGAGTTAAAAACGCCCTATCATCCAACCGATGCCATTTTGGCACTAAATGGTGGTTTTGCCCATTCACATCAGCAGCATTCCTTTTTTACCTTTTCTAATAGTCTTATCCAGTACCACGAACCGCCAAATCATGTAACCCCAAGAGAAATCAATTTGAATCGCTTCTCCTTCTTCTCAAGTTTGGCTGTCGTGGGAATTCATTTCCCACTATCAATTAATCGCAGGCCCAGTCTTTTAGCCCCAGCATCTCCCCTCTTGCGGCACTATATACGCATCATTCAGGCTCCAAACCATTCAAAACACCTACATCTTCCGATTTCACTGCAAATCGTACCCGCTCCTGGGTGTTCAGCTATTGACTCCCCTTTTGAATATTCTCTCGACGGTATCACTAATAACACCTTTTTGGATTTAATCTGCGGCAAACGCCTGATTCGCTGGCCCTTACACGACGAGTTATAATCCTCTGTCCAGTAACATGGTGACCCTTGTATACCAAATGCAGCATAAAACTTGGCAAGGCTATTGCATTATCCCTCATGCTATGCTAGGGGACTCCCAATTAACAACAAACAATCCTTACAGAAAGGGGGATTTATGAAAACACACTGGCGAAGCGCCTTAAGTTCCACTGTAGCAGTAACTTTAGGTGCCCTTTTTATTTTAACAACTTCTGGATGCGGCGGAGGAGGAGGACCAACGCTAAATAGCCCTGCTACTCTCTTGTACTATCCATACGAAACCGTATATGGCACCGTATGCCAGACTAGGGAACCGATTCCAGGTTGTACCTTTGATCGCAAAACAGGTCTTCGCATTTCGGTTAGCCATGACCCTCACTACGATCGTTATGGAGATGGGACCGACGATATGTGGTACGTAAAATTCAACAGCTGGGGAGTAGCTAGTGTTTACGATTCCTATGGTATTTTCCGTTATTTTGCTGATGTCTCTGAATTTGCAGGTTGGATGGGCGGCTACTATATTGGAGTGGGTACCACCGGATTACTTTGGGAGGATGTCCGCAATGGTACATATTGGTTAGGAAAAAATGGTGTGCTATATTCAGCCAATCTCTTGGAGCCTAACTTTGGAAAGGCAATTAATGAGGACGGTGCGGATCGACCCAGTGATAAAAGCTTTATTAGTCGTAAATCCGAAGCAAACCAACGGCTAATAGCCAAAGCAACTGACAAACTCGTGGCTGATTATCAACTCTCCCGACCCAAGGCTCAGCTTATTGCCTCAACACTAAATCATTTTGCGATACAAAGTGTGGAAAGAGGCCACTTAACCACCCAAGATGTGGATAAAACCTTTAAAACTGTCTTTGGGGTTTCTTTCCGAGATGCCCTTCAAGCAGTTAAAGGATTCACTCAAGGCGACACCTCCGGTATTAAAGAGGTTACCGAACGCTCTGCTCAATATCTTGGGCTACAACCCCACCAAGCCCAAAAATTTATTCGTGATATGTACCGTTCAGCTTTAGCTGAGTGGGGTATTGATGCAGATCAATTGCAGTGGTAAAATTGATGTTGTTACTCTAATTGAGTAACAGTTCACGCCCACCCCTTTTCTTGATAGTTTCTTGAGTCAAGATTGGGGTGGGTTGTTTTTTTTTAAACCAATTTATTGAGGGCTATAAAGAGAAGATTAACCGTCGTTACATTTTCTGAGCTAATAACTCAGTAATGCGTTTTCTTAACAAATAAATTAGAGGGATCACGGAAGCCAAGGCGGAGACGAATACAATAATCCCCATTACTTGCGCAATAGCTGATCCGTGAAAGTTAAACTGAATTTTCTGAGGTAAGGATGCCCCTGGAATATCAGCCATTTTTAGATCAAGAAAATGAATAAGTTCTCCAATACCCAAAGCCACCACCACACCAAACACACTTCCAATAATCCCCATCACTAAAGCCTCTAATATGACAAGGACACCGACAAATTTCTGATCAGCTCCCAAAGCCTGTAATGTTCCCAGTTCATGAACACGCTCTAAAATATTCATCGCAATGGTGTTAGAAATGCCAAGAACAACAATAAAAATAAGGATCAAAAGCAATATAATGTTTTGACTGTCATAAAATACCTTCACTTTGCGATACAGATCCGCTAACTCCTTCCACGTACGCACTTCTAACCCTGCAGATGGAGACAATTGATCAATTATTTTTTGCTTCTTCTCATCAATTTGGGAAACCGATTTAAAACGCACCACGACCGTATCAACTAAGGAGCTTTGCACCAAATCTTGTAAATCTCTTTATGACATAAAAGCAAGATGACGATCGATCTCTTTGGTACCAAAAGCGAAAAACCCCCGTATTAACATATCCTTGGCACTCACCACGCCATCAATTTTAGTGGTAATAATAGTTACCTCATCTCCAATTTTGTCCTGCATTTTACGACCTAGAAGATGACCAATTAAAATTTCAGGATCATTCGAAGATTCAGAAAATACTTACCTTCCAAAATAGGAAGATGTGTTTTAAGCCCCAATTCTCTTTGCGGCTCTACTCCCCCAAAAATAGCATTTTCAGTTCTATTACCATTACTAAAAACCCCAATGATTGCATGCGAGAAGTCACAATTTCCACTTCTGGTAACAGTTCTAAGCGATTCTTAATTTCCTTATCGTCGAATAAAATCTCTCCCTTACTGACAAATTCGTTCTTCCATAACTTCCCATGAGCAATTTGCATGTGACCATACTGAAGTTCAGTGGCAATCAACCCCAGTAGTTCAACGGCGTTTTCAGTAAAACCACGAAAAAGAATTAATCCGGCAGTTGAAATCATTGCCATCGTAATGGTAAGCAAAGACCTTTGACGATTCCTAAATTCTTAACCGCAATCTTTAAATAGAGAACCATAGATTAATCTGATTTTTTACTGTTACTTAAAGCTGCGCACTTAGAACAAATGCCATAAAGTTCCAAAACATGGTCCTTTAAAAGAAAACCAAATCGCTGCGCAATTTGCTGTTGTAACCTTTCAATCTCATCACATTCAAACTCGATAATCAAACCACACATCACACATGTTAGGTGATCATGATGATATTTGGCGGTCAACTCATAACGAGAAGGAGCGCTCCCTACCCGGACTTCAGTCACCACTCCTGACTGAGCCAATCTTTTAAGAAGACGATAAACCGTGGCAAAACCGATGGAGGAATCAATACGACGGACCTTCTCGTAAATCTCCTGTGCTGTCATATGCGTTCTTGTTCCGTCATTTAGAGTCTTTAAAATCAATAACCTTTGATCCGTAATTTTGAGATTTAAATTACGCAGTAAATTTTTAAGATCATCCAAAGATAAAGAATCTCGTTTTCTCAACAACGTTTCTTGAAAATCGCCCTGACGCGGAAGTTTGAGATGGTCCTTTTCCATTATGTTGTTACCCGATACTATATGTTACTAAAGTCCATGATCACTCCGAGCCAAAGGCGGCTCTTACATTGAACGGATGCAAACTCTCATAATGAACAACCTCTCCATGAAACTGAGGCACCTGCATTTTTTTTAGAACCCCAGCGATTCGGCGAGCCGCATCTTCACAAAACATAGGGTTTTGAGCATTCAACTTAGCAAATTCGGCCTCATCCTCTCTCTTCACAGTGTTTTGACTGACAGTTACGATTTCATTTTCAATCGCCTTAACTAAGATCAAAACAAATTCTTGCCAAGTTACCAAAGATCGATCAGCTAACCAAGATGTTAATTGAGTTCGTTCCCAAACTAATTTGATCCAACCCAAGCTCCTTTGAGAATGTGGCGTAGCCACCAATGCACCATCAACCATCAAAGTATCTTGTTTATTTCTCTGCTTCCAACCATCCACAGAAGTCCGCAAATGGCTTTGAATTATAGCCTCCGAAAGAGCAAAAGATTGAGGACACGTACTTGAGTAACAGATTTGGAAAATAAGATGAAAAAAACTATTTTCTAAACTACCCAAAACACCAACCGTTACAGGAAAACTCCTCATTGTTTTTAATCCACTTTTCAGGGTTTGATCCTCCCAGGAAAAATAGCCGTGACACATGATCTCTGCTGCATCGGAAAGACCCACATGAGATTCTAAAATTTTCTTATGCAAATCAAAATAGCCAACAATAGGATCCAAGAGCGCCCTCTTAGTAACAAAATCCTCTAATACTTGATATAAGCGGGACATGTGAATACCCCGCTGGTAACGAGAGGCCAAATTGACTCCAACCGAAAACATGGCTAATTGAGAAACATCTTTTTGGGTCAATCGCACTGGTAAAAAAACACGTTCCAACCCCACCCAAGGCAGGATACAGGCCTCTTTTTCAGTCATCGATGATTGCAAATCCGGTAAAAGGTGCACTCCCAACGCCTAACACATGATTAAAACTGGTGTCAAATCACACCCAGCAAGTTGGCCCGGGCTTTGCCAAGACCTTAGTAGGGGGATTACAAAACCCCGCACAAAAAAAAGATTTCATGTCCGGCTTTGCGCAAGGTTCCTTGCATTCAAGCCACAAAGCCACTTGCTCATCTCCAAAAAGTCCTTGGCCGATCCCGAAAATGCGGGGGTAGGCTTCCTCTCTCTTCTCTTTTTGTTTTCTTCTGTTTTTGTTGCGTGTGATTTCAAAACTAAGGTCTAGTTTTGGTAGTAAGTCGAGTCTTAGCTCTTAAGTCGGGCCAGACCCAGACGATGATGGGGTTGAAAGGAGAAACGGTAACATCCCAGGTAACACGTAACCACAAAGGAGGAGATCATGGGAATGCGAATAACT
>JANWYU010000224.1 GCA_025055135.1 Pseudobdellovibrionaceae bacterium
GAGTGGTCGAAACAACATTTAGAAAAAAACCCACCTCCTGTTTTTCCAGCCCAAAAGGAACTTATCGATTTTTTTAAAAAAAAGGGGGTAAAAATCTATGTTGTTACCGCATCAATAAGCTGGGCGGTTCAGCCAGCAGTCTTTCAATATTTTGGTCTTCCCTATGAATCAGTGTTGGGACTAGAGTTAGTAGTAAAAAACAACCGTATTTCACCCGAACGACGGTTACCAGGAACTTATCGAGAAGGTAAAAGGGATATGTTACTCAAAGTCACAGGGCACATCCGACCTTTTTTTGCCTGCGGAAATTCAACTGGCGATCAACACCTATTAGAATGTGCAGACCTAGCTCTAGCAGTGCGCTCTAGCGCACGACAACATGGCCTCAAAGAGGCAGAGGATAGGCTTTTTCTTACAGCTACGCAGAAGGGCTGGCTCACCCACGATTTCGTTCCACGAAGCTAAACGGTTTTCTCTTTTTCATCATGTTCTAGTCTGGTAGCAATAAATTGATATAGCTTCTGATAACGGGGATGGCTAAATACAGAAGCATAGTCCAGCCACTTAATGAGAAGATTTTTCTTGGTGTTTGGATCAAAAAAGCACTCAACAAATTGGTGGGCTACTATAAAAAAAGCAGACAACTCACTTAACTGCTCTGCTTTCAACCCTTTTGGGTAACCACTGCCATCAGGAAGTTCATGATGCTCATAGATCAAACGGAAAACCTCTTGAGGAACTCCTCTCAATCCCCGTAATAGCTCAATAGCATCGTCAATATGCCTTTTCACCCTCTCAATTTTGTCTCGGTTTATGACAGATCCCAATTTTGCACCCTGAATATACGGCCCCTCATTTACGATAATTTCGTCATCCAAACCAATATCATGAAAAAATGCCGCCATTGCCAGACATTCCGCCGATCGAGGATATTTAAAATCAAACTCTTTAGATAAAAACGTAGAAATCAAAGCAGTTAAATGACTCCGAGCTAAAACTCCATCCTTTAACTGTGGGTTAAATCCTTCCAAAATAGGGATTAAGTTCCCGTTACTATTAATAATTCGAAGTACTAATTCCACATTCTTTGAAGTTAATTCCATCACCTCGTCACTGATCGCCAGCCGTTTAGCGGCTACCCCAATTACCTCCAAAATCTCTTGTGATACACTAATTCCCACCTGGGGCTGTTTTTCTATGGAATTAAAAAACACTTCATTGAGGACCTGGTTTTTAAATTCAGAAATTAGAGGAATAAAATCGTTCCGATGTACATAAAAGTGAGCCACGTTTTTAGCATTCCAGTGGTCAAAAGAATTCCGACTAAACTGATCGCCCTGATTAAACACCTTTACCATTTTGCCAGATGGTAACCTTAAATAAATGGGGGTTTTTAAATTACCAATTTTTAACAAGGTATGCAAAGAAAGGGGAATGTACTGGCGCTTTTCCTCCATTAAACGCTCGACCGCCTGAAACATTTCCTCCTCGTTAAAAGGCTTCTGAATAAAAGCACATAACTGCGCCGAAGAAAACTCCGGGTGATCTTCCCTACGATCGCTGGTAACCAAAATGAACGGAATCCCTAATGTTTTTGCCTTGTCATAAACCAAATCCCCATTACCATTAGGCATATTGAAGTCAGAAACAACCAATTCCACGCTAGTCCCCAGATCATCTAACAACCGAACGGCTTCCTGTCCACTCCCAGCAAAGTGGGTCTGCAAAGAATATTTCTGGGATAATATCAGTTCATACAGTTCTCTTAGTTCTTCCTCGTCATCAACAATCAAGACCCTCAAAAATACCCCCCAAAACTTGATATTATTAGATTTAACTCTATCCCAGTGTAATTGATCACAAATTAAAAAAATAAACGTTCCAACCTCTGACGGCCCTTGTCTATCACTCAATCGAATTTGAAAATACATGTAAGCCTGTTGCTGATATTTAAATCTAAAATATCCCTCAAGGGAGTTTTGTTTCGTCCGAAATAATGGGATTTTATTAAATATTTGCCCAGTTCTTTGGTCAAGGATAGCGAGTTCTATAACGTCCAAATTAATGGGATCATGGTTATATCGTGCTTCCTCCGATGTTGTCATCATTGCTATGTCCAAGCGAATTTTATGAGAAAATCTTGAATGATGAATGGGTTCTACAAAAATGTAAATAATGCGCTCATACCGACTGAACTTAAGAGATAAAGGCTCATGGTGAGTTTCTGTGATTCCTAATTGAGGAAAGAGCAAAAAGATAGCGAATAAGCGAAACAATAGTCTATCTCCTCTAATCCAGCCTCATGAGTCACCAACTTATTGATCAAAAAAGGTAATTTGACAAGGGAAAAATCTCTCAACAAAATGGGTCGTGATGGTTGTAAAACGCATTTTAGATTTATTATTCGGTAAAGAGCCCGATATTTTTAATGAACAGGGTAAGGTTCAGCACAAGTTACCCAGAGCTTATTGGGAGGCTTGGGAAAAACGCTTCAAGGACAATCCTGAATACAACTGGCGACTTCATCACGGCCAACAGCGCCGCTTAAAAAATACTCACTAACAACGATGGGATCTTATTCGTTCGGCCTAATTGCGAGCCGTCTTTGAAGCACTCGATGGAACACAAAGTCCTTGCATCTCTACCTTATTGGTCCAACTAAAAAAACCCAAAGATGTCCAGTAACGTGTGGTTACTCCGGTGATGTGCCCTCCAGGACATTGCTCAAGCAATCTTCGGTAACATTGATCCACATAGTCTGTGTCGAAAACAAAATGGAAGATCACGAATTGCTCAGCCTTCGCCTTCACAACCTTTCCTGCAGCATATTCTACGTATGGACCGGCTTCTACCACATGAACTTGATGTACACTATGAGCACATCCCCAAAGACCACCTAGTAAAAGCGCCCACAGCCCACTAATTAAAACGATTTTCTTCATCTGCTTCATGGATCATCCACCCTTTTTATTTTTCTTTCGCTACTTGATATCTGAAGGAACGCAATATCCCGTAGCGGTAACTACCCTCTTAAATACGACAAGGTAAGCATAAACTTCATCCTTGGTTAAAATTCCTGTAGCCTTCATACCAGGACAGGCGTTTTTAATCTTTTCATAAAGGTCATCAATGTAATCATTGTCAAAGTTAAACCACAAAAATACCACACGACTCACTGATACCTTAAAGCTATTATCCCTCTTCGCTGGGATAGACGTTACCGATACATTGTTGACAGAAGCACAGCGCATTAAAAAGAGGGTTGCAACAAAAATGAGCGCAAAATTGGTAGCTGTCTTAATGATTTTATTCATACAAACTCCTATCTCCTTATTCATTAGATTTTTTAGGAATCAAACAAAAACCTTTAATAGTCAGCATTTCACCAGAAACACCCTGAAATTCTCGATTTTCCCGAGCTGCCATCAATCCGGAAAATCTCCCGGACGGGCATTTTTCATGTAATACCTCTAAAATATTATGACCCCACTTTTCCTCATAAATGGGGTTCCCCGTTCTCGGACCAACTTGAAATAAGGCTATAAGCCCTAACAAGCCTGAGGCTTCATCTTTTTCTCTAAAAGTATCAAGAGTTTGTTTTGTTCGTGCAGCATCAAAACCGAATTGGTTCAAACGGATTTCAAACGGTTTGGTCACATAGTTATTGGGCTGATCAAACTCACCATACTGAACTCGATGTAAAACGGCACACCCCTGAATAAGGGTTACCATCATCACCCCCATCATTTTCAAACTGAATGCTCTCATGCCATCCCCTTTTTTATTTCTTTTTAGCATCCTTATCCTTATCTTTGGCAACATCTTTTGCGGCATCCTTAGCCGTTACTTCTTTATTGGATGCTGCGGATGCAGCTGAAGCTCCCGCTCCACTCGATGCACCTGGAGTTGCCCCTGTACCTGCAGCCTCAGTAGTAGCAGTAGCGGCAGCCTCCTCTTCTTGAACATTCACAACCGCTAGAGTCATATCAGCAGGGGATATCAACTTCACGTGATCAGGCAATTTGATATCCGCAACATGCAAACTATCCCCCACTCCAAGGGAAGATACATCCACTGTAATGGCATCCGGAATTTGAGTGGGTAAACACTCAATTTCAACACTGCGATTAACAATGGTTAATAAACCTCCCTCTGCTAACCCCACAGGCTTTCCTTCAAATTTTAACTCGATGGCTAAGCGAATCGGTTTGTTTAAGTCAATTGCCATAAGATCCACATGTTCAGGCCGATGGGTAACAGGATGCTTTTGAATACTCTTAATCAGAGCCACAACCTCCTGACCATTCACCTGAATGTTAAACAAAGCATTCTCATAAGCCTTTGAGCGATACTTTAAGACCGCATTTTCATCAATACTAACAAACAGATTCTCCTTCACTGCCCCATAAATAACAGCAGGAACCTTTCTTTGCTTGCGCACCACCCTGGCCCAATGTTTCCCGGTCTGACGGACTTCTACATTCAATTGCACTCTCTGAGTCGCCATACTTACCTCACTTTAAATCTTGCCTCACTTTAAATCTCGCCTCATTTTAAATCTTGCCTAATTTTAAATCTTGCCTCGCTTCATTACTCTAGCGTTACTCAAACAAAGAGCTCACGGAGATGTTACCGTGAATTCTTTGAATGGCCTCTGCTAACAGCGGAGCAACACTGATTACCTCAATTTTATTACAACTTTGAGCCGCTTTAGAAAGGGGTATGGTATCCGTCACAAACACCTTTTCTAAACCAGATTCCTGAATACGACCCAAAGCCGGTCCAGAAAAAACAGGATGTGTTGCTAACGCAAGTACTCGTTTTGCACCATTTCGATAAAGAATGTCAACGCCCTCAGTAAGAGTACCCGCTGTATCAATCATATCATCAACAATAATGGCGGTTTTATTTTTTACATCACCAATTAGGTGAACGGCCTTTGCCTCATTGGGACTTGTCCGTCGCTTGTCTATAATAGAAATGGAACATTCGATCCGTTTGGCAAAAGCCTTAGCACGCTCAACGCCACCTGCGTCAGGACTGACCGCCACAAATTCGGGTCCATAACCGTAATGCTCACGCCAATATCTGCTAAAAGTGGGAATGGCATAGAGATGGTCCACCGGAACATTAAAAAATCCCTGAATCTGACCCGCATGCAAATCAATGGAAACCATGCGATGAATCCCACTGACCGCAAGTAAATCCGCCATGAGCTTTGCCGTGATGGGGGCTCGAGGGGCCACTTTTCGATCTTGTCGCGCATAGCCATAATAAGGAATTACCGCCGTAATTGATGCGGGGGAGGCCCGCTTCAAAGCATCGATCATGATAAAAAGCTCCATGTAGTTTTCATTGGCAGGAGGACAGGTGCTCTGCACTAAATACACATGATGCCCTCTAACCGATTCGTGAATTTCCACCTGCACCTCTCCATCGGCAAAACGACTTACTCGTGCCTTTCCTAAAGGAACTTTAAGCAGTTCTGCAATCTTGGCTGCCAATTGGGGGTGACTATTGCCACAAAACAATTTGATGTCTGTTGCTTCCATCATAGATGACTCTCCATTAATGACTCACTGGTAACGTGTCTACCTGACTCAACCACTCACGGAAGGCAAGAGCCCGATGGGAGTGTTGGGATTTAAATATAGGACCCAACTCCGCTAGGGTTTGAGTCTGTCCTTTTGGAATAAAAATAGGGTCATAACCAAAACCCTGTTTACCCTGAGGTTGCATGGCGATTTGGCCTTGTAATTCACCGCGCGCTACTAACCACCTACCTTGCGGGTCCACACTCACCATCACACAAACAAAAAATGCCGAACGATCAGTTACTCCCTTTAGATGGAGCATTTTTAACAATTTGTTTACGTTTTCTAAATCAGTAGCATGGGGTCCTGCATACACAGCGGAATGAATCCCTGGTAACCCATTTAAACCCGGTACTACTAAGCCAGAGTCTTCGCCTAAAATCCAGTGACCCGGTTTCACTGCAGCCAGGCTACGTACTTTAATTCGTGCATTTTCTTCAAAAGTGTTCCCAGTCTCTTGAGGGGCTGAATACCCCGGAATTTCTTGAGGATGATGGATCACCCAGTGCGGTCGATCACGTTGAATTAAGGCACTAAGCTCCCGAATTTTGCCTCCATTAAAACTTGCAATCCAAATATCCATGGTCTGATCACACTGCCTCTCTCAAATCTCAAATCATGATCCCTCAACCACAATCAAGAGATCCCTAATTAGTCTGGTAACAGGTGCAAACCCTTCAAAACCTCTCGTTGCTTTTGGAATAAAAATTCACATCCTTTTTGGGCTACCCGTAACATTTCCATTAACTGATTCTGATCATAAAATGATTTTTCTGCCGTTCCCTGCACTTCAACGAGCTTACCATTAGGACGCATGACAAAATTCATATCGGTACTGATTGCCACATCTTCTTGATAATTTAAATCCAACAAAATTTGCCGCTCTAATAAGCCAACACTGGCCGCACTTACGTAATCCACTATCGGATTTTGTTTAATTTCACCAACATCCATTAGCTTTTTTATAGCCATACAAAGTGCCACAAAACCTCCGGTAACACTCGCCGTCCGAGTGCCACCATCAGCTACAATTACATCACAATCCACAATTATTTGAGCATCAGGTAACTTACCCAGATCCACTACTGCCCGTAAACTACGCCCAATCAGACGAGAAATCTCCTGAGTGCGTCCTGAAGCCAAAACCCGATCCCGCTTCACTCGCTCCTGAGTAGAGCGTGGCAACATCCCATACTCAGCGGTAACCCAACCCCCACCCTGCCCCTGCACCCACTTGGGAGCTGGTTGCTCGTAAGTAGCAGTACAAATCACCTGGGTTTTGCCGAAATAAACCAAACAACTACCTTCTGCGTAGGGATTTACTGAGGGAATGAGCTGAACCGGACGAAACTCATCCGGACGACGACCATCTAAACGCAACATGCCACAAACTCTAGTGATTTTTTATTTTCTTGGCAAATCTTTTCCTGATTGCGCGACTATATTGTGAGCAAGGGTTTCCAAAAACAGATCCCGAAATTGAGGATCAAGTACCTTTAATCGATCCTGTTCATTAGATAGGTAACCAATCTCAATAACAAGACCCCTCATTTGGGATTGTTGTAAAATGGTTAGAGGTAAACGCCCCAAGCGAATAGGCCTCTCTGGAAACACCTGGGCTAATTGACGCTGCAACTTCATGGCCCATCGGGCAGACTCTTGATGATACTTATGTTGTTTAAACTGGGCCAAAATGTTGAGGTAATCCCACTCTTCCAGGCGCTCCTTCCACTCACTGGGTGTCTCCTTTCCAAAATAAATTTCCGTTCCCCAGCGGGATCGAATCACGCTCCCGTTGAAATGCAGGCTAATTACATTTTGACAACCAAAGTTCGCGATCAACTCCCTCCTTTTTTCGGGGGAAATAAAGCGATCCTCATGCCGTGTTAACCGAACCTCTTTGGATGAAAGTCGCTTCCAAATTTCTAAAAAACGCTTGGCATAGGAAAGGGCCAAATCCTTCTCGCGAATCTGTAAGGTAGAAGTGCCCAAATCCCTTCCACCATGTCCTGGATCAACCACTAACAAACATTCGGCCCGAAGCGTTAGCCCACTAAAAAGGAGCACCAACCAAGTGATCATAGGGCGATTGTAACACAGCTCGCCTCTCTTTGACCTAACCCATTTGGAACAACTGGTCTAAATCTTTACCTAGAACCATTGACCTTCACCATCTTGTGAAACCATTCCTTTACGCCGAACCCCATCGTACTCCCATACTTCCCATACTATTACTTCATTACTTCAAGCCTATTTCTGACTATTAAGAAAGGTTGCGGCTTTGGGGTAACCTTCCCTTAACCAAAGTCCTACCCCTTCAATCGCCCGCTGAAATATGTTGGCTAATTGATTTTGTTCCTCCGTCGACCATTCCGATAAAACCCAATGGGCCAATTCCATATCAGAGCCCTCATGAATGGGCGGTCGCCCTATCCCAATCCGCAATCGATAATAGGCATTAGAGTTAAGACGGCTATGAATGTCCCGCACCCCATTTTGGCCCCCATGCCCCCTTTGGAAGACCAATCGACAGGATCCAAATGGTAAGTCAACCTCATCATGTACAACTAGAAGATGATCTAAAGAAAGACGATAGAATTGCACAAAAGAGCTAACACTTTCACCAGAAAGATTCATAAAGGTGAGGGGTTTCATAAAAAAGATCACGCCAACATCAGACTGACCTTGCCACAATTCGCTATGAAACTTTTTTTGAGGACCATGAACCCTGGACACTAAAGGAACCAAACCCTTTTCGATTCGCTGAACCAACCAGTCAATAAATAAAAAACCAACATTATGCCGGGTCTGGGCATACTTCTTACCTGGGTTACCCAACCCGACGATCAGCCACTGGTCTTCTCTCCCCCCTTGCATGGCTAGCCACCCTCAAAAGAACCCATGGCCCATCGCCGATTTTGCTCGTCCACTTTTTGAGACAGTTTTTCCTGATACTCTTTAAGCCGCTCAGCAATTTCCTTTTCGGTAACGCCTATCCAACGTAACGCAAGCAAAGCAGCATTTTCAGCACCATCCACCGCGACACAAGCCACAGGAACCCCTTTAGGCATCTGCACAATAGAATATAGACTATCTACTCCCTGCATGGAGGTAACATTTATTGGAACCCCAATAACTGGTAACACCGTGATTGAAGCCACCATGCCGGGAAGATGAGCCGCGCCACCCGCACCAGCAATAATGCAACAAAACCTTTCATGGGCCTTTTGGGCAAATTCAACCATTTTCAATGGAGTGCGATGGGCGGATACAATTTCAATATGATAAGGATAATGAAACTGTTTCAAGATTTCTGCTGCTCTTTGCATAATCTTCAAATCACTTTCACTGCCCATGATGATGGCAATTGGTTTTAATTGGCGCACAGTAGGCTATCCCTCCTTTTCCCTCAGTTTTGTTGCTGTTGCGGCTCATCTTTTTGATCAGACGGCGTTTCTAATTCGCGAAACCTCTCTTTCAAATCTCGCCAACTACGCCCTTCTCTCATTTTTGAGTCCAACTGATAGACTCGTACTGCCTTCAAATGTTCCTGATAAGTAACACTAAATACATGGGTACCATCATTGCGGCTTACAAAATAAAGAAAATTCGATGGCTCAGGTTGCACAGCAGCTCGCAATGCTGCAGCACCTGGATTACCGATTGGACCAGGAGGTAACCCAGAAATTTGATAGGTATTGTAGGGATGAACCAAACTTAAATCCGACCTCGAAATGGAGAGTTCATAAACACCTGACATCAGGGCTTTGGCATACAAAATGGTGGGATCCGTTTGCAATTTCATCTTTTTTTGTAGGCGATTATGAAAAACACTAGATATCAAGCCCCGCTCCCAAGGAGCACCAGTTTCTTTCTCAATAATGCTGGCAAGTGTTACCACCTGATGTCGAGTCCAACCCATTTTTTTAACAAAACCTTCAATTCCCTTATACTCCTTAAAAAATTTCTGTACCATGAGTCGAATGACATCTTCCCCTTTAGTCCCTTTAAAGAAGTGATAGGTACTAGGAAACAAGTAACCCTCCAAGCTTGGTAACGATTCCCCTAAATACTGTTCCACAATTTCTGGCTGACTCACATAGCGCAAAAATTCTTCTTTCTTCATTAACTGTTCCCGTTCGAAAATTTCAGAAATTTCAAAAATGTTATGCCCTTCAGGGATAACCACTTTACGCTCTACACCGCGACCTGAGCTTAAAAGAAGTAACAGCTCCCGCACACTCATAGCAGGAGAAATTTCGTATTCAGCTGCCTTCAATTTACGTTGGACTCCCATCAATCGACCCAACCAATAAATGCGTTTGGCATCCGAAATAAGGTCCTGTTTCTTAAGGTTACCCACCACAACTTTAAGGGTTTGACCCGACTGAACTTCGAAAAGGTAGCGGTCCGAGTCATGTTCTGCCCGAACCGGATGGATCGGTTGATTTAAATATTCCTCGACTCGAAAGTACCCAACAAT
>JANWYU010000080.1 GCA_025055135.1 Pseudobdellovibrionaceae bacterium
GGGAATTTCGATTAACCGAGTTAACTCTTCCACTCGTGAGGGATGGTCGCCACTAATAACATAAAGATTGAATCGAGATGATAGGTTTTTTAGCCACTGTATTAGGGGGTGGGGGATGGACTCTTTAAGAGAAAAGGATACTACTGCCTTATCGTTTTTTTTCAACTCAATTACTTGGGGATTGTGGGCTGATTTGGTAATTTGAAAATGGTGACCATCGATTTGTCCTTCTACGCCCTGACCTATAATTTCACGATGATTGGTTACTGGTAGTAACTCCATAGCTCCAAAGGTGGCTCGAAAGGCCCGTGCAATGGGATGACATGAAATGGATTCAAGGCTTAAAATGACTCTTTTTAACCAGTTATCAAGTAAAGGCGCATCTTGATCAATATTGATTAGGGTTTGGGTGATGGTACCTGTTTTATCAAAGGCGATGGTTTTTACTTTTGGTAACTTATGAAAAACCCCTGCATCGCGAATCCAAAAGCCCAGGTGATAGGCGAGACGAGCTCCTAAGGCTCGGGTTAATGGTGCAATAAAACTAACTGCACAGGGACAGGCCACAATCCACAAGGCTAAACTTCTTCTGAGAATTTCCAAGGTACCCAAGTGAGGAGCAATGAAAGCAAGTGCGACGGCTCCCAAAAAACTACCCAACACAAGAATTTGACCAATTAATGACTCCTCTTGAGTTGAAATTTTTTGTCCGGTTGACTTAAGGGATTGTAATAATTTGATAAACTGAGATTCCTCTGGATTTTGTTCAAGACGTAAATAGGCCTTTGAACTCAGTAACCGACTTCCTGCGGGGATTGGAGAGTTTTTTCCATAGGTCTCAGGCTCCCATTCCCCGGTCATCCAGCTATGTTCAAACTCAGCCTGTGAATCAAGTAAAATTCCATTGGCAGGCAGTCTTTGTTGTTGCTCCAATCCAATAATATCCCCCGCCTTCAATTGAAAAATAGATTTCCAGGCCAGAGGTTTGTCTTTGTTTTGCTCATCAAAAATAGGTAACACTGATGTTTCTAAAAAATTTTCTATGGGAATACTTGTTTCTTCTTTAATAACCGCCCTTTCCAAGAGGTAACGACTTAAAAGGATTAAAAAAATAAAACCACTTAACGAATCAAAATAAATCCATTCTTTTTCACGCAAAAATAGGCCCACATAAGAAAAGATACTCCCAACTAAAAATGCTAATGACAGGGGTAAGTCGGTGGATAATGTGTTGGTCCGTAATCCAACAAGGGCACCCTGATAAAAGGGACGGGCGCTCCAAAAAAGTACAGGCAGAAATAGCAAACCTTGAATGAAAAAAAAGATGTTAGCTAATTCGCCGGAAAGCCCGCCATAAATGGGAATGGCAAACAACATAATATTGCCAAAAAGAGCGCCGGTAACCCCAATCCGTAAGCTGCTGGATTGGGGTTGAGATCTATTGGCTGTTTCATTAATTCGGTACCAACGGGGGGCCAACCCCATTTTTTTTAGTAGTTGAAAAACATAGGTTGGGCTGGATCGGTCCTGGGGTAATGTAAAACTTAATCGATTTGTGTGTCGATCCCATCGCAGGTCGGTTAAACCATCAACATATTGAGGCAATTGTGCTAAGGGGAACAAACAGGCGGCACAGGCAATCGGTTCCACCTCACAAAAGTATTTGTATCCCCCCTTTTCAGGAATACCAAACAGGGACTGGATGGCGTGGTCCTCAGCAGTGGGCAAGTCAGTGGGGGAGGTCCCTTGTTTCTTTTCTTTGGACTTAAGTCCATCAAGGATCTCACAGGCCAAACAGCAATAGCGTTGTCCAAAGGACACTGGCTTTTGCTTGCAAAAAGAACACAACGAAGGACTGTCCATAAAGAAAAAACAAGAAGGGCAGCTACCACACCCCTATGCAGGGGGCGTGCCCTTTAAAAACCCGTTCTTTCTGTTGTATTTGGGACAATTTGTTGTGTTCCTGGGTCTAAATCAAGGAACAAAATGTCCCATTTGATGGGACCATTGATAACTCATCCTTCTCACCCTTTTTGCTTTTTCAAATAGTGGGGTTTTTAATGCTCTAAGAACGTTGTTTCAGAATCCTCTGTTATCCAGCCATACTCACGTTCTTTTCGGTACAGGGTACGTCGGTTAATGCCCAATATTTGGGCCGCTTGATCTTTTTTGCCTCCCGTTTTTGCCAGTACAAATTGAATGTATTGTTTTTCCACTTCATCTAAAGTAGGTAACTGATGGGCAATTTGGGCTAGAAAGGATTGAGGTTCTTCCCGATCAGGCTGCGGAATATCAGCTTCGGTAATTACCGGTCCTTGAGCTAAAACCACGAGGCGTTCCACTAAATTTTCCAATTCTCGAACGTTACCTGGCCACGGCATGTTACTCAGAAGAACGAGGGCACTAGGGGAGAATTCCCGAGCTGGCGATTGGTTCAAGGAAGCATATTTTTGCAAAAAGTGTTGGGCTAATAAGGGGATGTCCTCTTTGCGATGACGAAGTGGGGGTAACAGGATGGGGATCACATTTAAACGGTAGTAAAGATCTTCTCTAAAGAGGCCTTCGCGAATGGCCTTGCGTAAGTCTTTGTGGGTTGCTGCAATCACTCGAACATCGATTTCCACATCCTTTGTGTCACCGATAGGCCGAATTTTTTTCTCTTGTAGAACCCGCAGTAACTTGGCTTGGAGACCAAGTTCCATATCCCCAATTTCATCAAGAAAGAGGGTACCACCTTGAGCCTCTTCGAAAAGACCCAGCTTACGACGATCTGCTCCTGTAAAGGAGCCCTTTGCAAAGCCGAACAGCTCGCTTTCCAGTAGGGTTTCTGGTATGGCGGTGCAGTTAATGGCCACAAAGGGTTTGTCCCGACGGGGACTCAGTTGATGGATGGTTTTTGCCACTATTTCTTTTCCTGTTCCCGATTCTCCCGTGATTAAAACGTTGGAGTTTGCGCCACTGATGCGTTCGATCAGATTCATTAAATCCCTCATGGGTTTTGATTTGCCCAGTAACAAAGTTTTACTACTTTGTTTTTTTAGCTCCTCTCTTAAAATCATATTTTCTCTTGCCAACCGACCTACTTCCAAAGCACGGTGGACGATCAGGCTCAATTCGCTTAACTTGAAGGGCTTCGTCATGTAATCGAAGGCGCCTCTACGAATGGCATCAACCGCGCTTTGAATACTACCGAAGGCGGTAATGACAATAATGGGTAACGTGCTGTCCTTTTGTTTTAACCTTTTAATCAGCTCTAACCCGGGAAGATCAGGCATCTGTAGGTCGGTGATTACCAAATCAGGCAAAATGTCATGGCTTAAGATTTTTTGGAGGGCTTCTACGGGGGAACGGAAGGGGTAAACCTGATGATTCTCCTGTCGTAAGTGATCTGAGAGTAATTTTAACATTTCATTCTCATCGTCAATAACTACGATGCAAGGCATAGTAAGCCATTTATGTTCTTTTTCTGGTATTTCTGTCCAGCCCATAGCAGATAGTGCTTTGCGTCATTTCTGATCAGACCGTTAGGGATTGGCTACAGTGCTTACTGGACATGGTGTCAGCAGACATAGCCCTCTTACTTAAGGAGCTTCAGGACCAAAAGTATGCTTTAGATCAAGCGGCCATTGTGGCGGCCACCGATCGGAGGGGGATTATTACCTATGTTAATGATAAGTTTTGTGAAATTTCTGGATATCAAAGAGAAGAGCTATTGGGACAAACCCATCGCATTATTAATTCAGGTTACCATGACGCTAATTTTTTTAAGGACCTGTGGCAGACCATTGCTTCGGGAAGGGTTTGGCGGGGTGAAATCAAAAATCGGGCGAAGGATGGGCGCTATTATTGGGTGGCAACCACCATCGTGCCTTTTGTCAATGAGCGCCAACAGGTTTATCAATATCTTTCCATTCGCCAAGACATCACTGAGCTGAAAAAGGCACAGGAAACCATTTTGCAACAACAGGCCCAATTGGTTACGGCAAGTAAGCTTTCGGCTTTGGGAGAGTTAGCTGCTGTTTTAACCCATGAAATCAATAATCCCCTTAGTGTGGTGTTAGGTCGTGTGGAAATGTTACTCAATTTATTACAGAACAAAGACGCAGTTTCGAAGCAAAAATTGATTGAAATGCTAGAATCTATTCAGGTTACCGCTCAGCGCATTGAAAAAATTATGAAAACCGTTCAGGCCTTGGCCCATCAAAGTGATAGTGAATATCCTGAAAAGGTTACTGTAAGATCCGTGATAGAATCAGTGCTGGATATTTTTGGTCCTCGCCTGAAGAGACATCAAGTAGCAGTAAGGGTTGACATTCCTGATGATCAGTGGAGCTTAGAAACACGTCCCACTGAAGTTTTTCAAATCTTATCTAATCTTTTGTCAAACGCAATTGACGCTGTAAGAGAGTTACCCGAAGATCGATGGGTAGCCATTAGAGTAAGCAGAAAAGATCGCGGCTTTCAATTTTGTGTGGAGGACTCTGGTCCCGGGGTTGGGTCGCATATTGTAAACAGGTTATTTACCCCTTTTTTTACTACGAAGGGAGTGGGAGTAGGTACCGGGTTGGGTCTTACGATTTCTCAAAGCTTAGCTCATAAAAATAAAGGACTAATTAC
>JANWYU010000131.1 GCA_025055135.1 Pseudobdellovibrionaceae bacterium
GCTTCAACTGAAAATTCTAACGGAAGGTGATCAAACACCTCCCGACAAAAGCCATTGATTAACAAAGATACTGCATCTTCCTTTGATAGACCCCGCGATTGCAGATAAAATAATTGATCGGCGCTCACACGGGTGGTCGAAGCTTCATGTTCAATGTGTGCAGAAGGATGCCGCACCTCCAAGTACGGTATAGTAACAGCCCGACTATTGGGACCAACCAGCATGGAATCACACTGCGAGTAATTACGAGCCCCAACAGCAGAAGGCAGAATTTTCACTAAGCCTCGATATGTGTTGCTAGAGTAACCAGTACTGATTCCTTTAGAAATAATGGTGGATTTGGTATTTTTACCAATGTGAATCATCTTTGTTCCAGTATCAGCTTGCATTTTATCGTGGGTCAGTGCTACCGAATAAAACGCCCCTTCGGATTCATCACCTAATAGGATGCACGAGGGATATTTCCAAGTGATGGCACTACCTGACTCAACTTGAGTCCATGATATTTTCGATCGTTTTCCCACACATTTTCCCCGCTTGGTAACAAAATTAAATACCCCTCCCTGTCCATTTTTATCCCCTGTGTACCAATTCTGAACCGTCGAGTAATTAATCACTGCTCCCTCAAGGGCAATGAGTTCAACAACTGCTGCATGTAATTGGTACTCATCTCGTTGAGGCGCCGTGCAACCCTCTAGATAATTGACAAAGGAATATTCATCAGCAATTACCAAGGTCCTTTCAAATTGTCCCGTTTCTTTGGCATTAATTCTAAAATAAGTTGATAAATCGATAGGACAACGAACGCCTTTGGGAATGTATACAAAAGACCCATCGGTGAAGACTGCTGTATTAAGGGCAGCATAAAAGTTATCGGTAAATGGCACTACGGAGCCCAAGTACTTTTTCACTAAATCAGGATATTTTTGAATGGCTTCCGATATGGAACAAAAAATTACCCCCACTTTTTCCAGCTCTTCCGTCTGAGTTTGTGCAACTGATACCGAATCAAAAACCAAATCCATGGCCACACCGCTAATGCGCTTCTGTTCACTCAATGGTATGCCCAATCGTTCGAAGGTTTTGAGTAGTTCCGGATCCAACTCATCGAGACTCTTAAGAGCTTTTTTTTGATTTTTAGGAGCTGCGAAGTAACTCAACTCATTAAAAGCAATCGGCTGGTAGGAAACCTCGGCCCATTGAGGCTCTCCCATCGTTAACCAATGGCGATAGGCACGCAACCGCAATTCTAAAACCCAATCGGGTTCTCCCTTTTTAGAGGAAATCTGCCTAATGATCTCTTCATTAAGCCCCTTGGGAAACTGTTCCGTCTCAATGGACGTAATGAAGCCATACTTGTACTCCCGATCATGAAGGGGTGGTGACTTTTGACTCATTAATTACCTCTTTTAAGTTCAAAACGTCCCTTAAAACAAGATCTTGGAAAAATTTCTTTAATTTTTGGTTTAATGGTCTCATCAAAACGGGTAACGTACATCGAGCCACATGGGAGCAATCACCGTCGTGATCAAGACAGCGTACTAGATTCATAGGACCTTCCAAAATTTCATAAAGCTCAAGGAGGGACTTTTTTTCCCATCCCGCTTTCAAGCGATATCCCCCTTGGGCACCGATCCAAGAATGAAGCACTCCCGCTCGCGCCAGATGTTGCAGGCAACGAGCCACCACCTCATAGGGAATCTGATAGTGATCAGAAATTTCTTTGGCAGTTACCCAACGACTCTCTGGTAACAATTGCGCCATATAAGAGAACGCTAACAAACTATATTCTAATTTTTTTGTTAGATGAAACATGGCCCCCTACCTTAGCGAAGAATTATTAAAAAAGAAAGAAAAATTCCGACAAATTTTGTCGGGATTTGCTTTTCAACAAAAGGTATGAAAGACTAGCAGTTGTGATTGGGCTGGTTTTATCAGGCGGTGGTGCACGAGGCGCCTATCAGGTGGGAGTGCTGAAAACTGTTGCGGAAGTCTGCGAGCGATGGGGCTTAGAAAACCCTTTTGCTATTATTAATGGGGTCAGTGCAGGGGCAATTAATGCGGCAAAGTTGGCCAGCTACCAAAAAAACATAAGTGAAAGCATTTACCAATTAGAACAATTGTGGTCGCGCCTACGCTCCGAGGATATTTTCTTAACTGACGCAGGATCTTTAGGCAAAATTGGACTGAAGCTTTTTGGCAAATTATCGTTAGGCGGCTTAATGGGGGTGGAAGAGGGTCAAAGCCTCTTAGATACTACACCTCTGCAAAAGTTACTTACTCAGGAGATCAACTACCAACAAATTGATGATAATATTAAACAAGGGAAGGTTCATGCCCTTTGTATATCAGCTTTAGATTATAAATATTCCATTTTAACAAGTTTCGTTCATTGCCATAAAAATGTTCCTCTTTGGCAAAAACCAAGAAAAGTGGCGGAGGTTACCCAGATTACTC
>JANWYU010000025.1 GCA_025055135.1 Pseudobdellovibrionaceae bacterium
TCACTTGTTACCCCCTACAGCAGCCGAAATACGGTTGATCGGAAACACATCTCACTTAGACGGAAAAAGGCTAGCCTGTCAATGCCGTCTATTTGGTCCTGTAACCATTGATGTTTCCGATCACTTAGCTACTGAGAAGGAGGCTTTAAAAAAGATTAAGGGTATTAATGAAAATCAGCTATCCGGTGAAAGTCGGGCTGTCGTGCGTACGTTAATCTTAGACGCTCAGGATGATGGAGAAAAAGGGGATCATTCGGCCTCGTAATTGACACAAATAATAACAAAAGAATGTTTGCCCTTTTGTGAATTCGCTTTACAATAAAAGCAAATTAGCTGGGGAGGCGTTCATGAAAAAAATCGTTGTATTGTTAATCGTTGTTACCGTGTGGTCATGTGAGCGAAAGGTAAAATTAGATACTGATGCAGCCCGGGCAGGATATGCCATAGGGCAACAGATTGGTAACAATTTAAAAAATCAACAAATTGAGGCAGATCCAAAGGCAATAGCTGCTGCTATTGAAGATGTTCAGAAGGGGAATCCATCACGAATGACGCCAGAAGAAATCAATCAGGCCCTTATTAAAATGCAAGAAAACATGAGCAAAAAGCAGCAGGAAGAAGCAAATAAAAATTTAGAGGAGGCCAAAAAGTTCTTAGAAAAGAACAAAGCGGATTCTTCCTATCAGGTGTTTGAATCAGGATTACAAATGAAGGTGGAGAAAGAGGGAACAGGTCCTACCCCTGGTCCTAATGATGTGGTACGCGTTCACTATCGTGGAACTTTAATTGATGGAAAACAGTTTGATTCCTCCTATGACCGAGGGGCCCCTGCTGAGTTTGGTGTTAGTAATGTAATTCCTGGCTGGACTGAAGCCCTACAGAAAATGAAGGTAGGTAGTAAGGTAAAATTGGTGATTCCTCCAAACTTGGCTTATGGTCCTCAAGCAAGGCCTGGGATACCTGCCAATTCGGTATTACTTTTTGATGTTGAGCTTTTGGAGATTGTCTCAAAAGGGGGCATGGCTGCTAAGGATGGTGCTGCTGGCCGTGAGGAAAAATCTAATAAGAGAAGATAGTAACATTTTTACGGCTTGACCGTGTGGTGTGAGTTAAGGCTTTCTTGAGACGTGGGTTTTTTGTTCTCTGATCCTATTGAGTGGTTTGATTTTGAGTTAAAAAAGGTGACGGAGCTAGGGGAGTTTGAGCCTACGGCAATGAATTTAGCAACCTGTCGTGCTCCGGAACGTTATCCAGATGTTCGGGTTGTTTTGTTTAAGGGATGGATCCGCGGAGGATTAAGTTTTTACACCAACTTAAATTCCCCAAAAGCAAAGTCATTGCAGGCGTTTCCTTGGGCTACTGCCAATTTCTTTTGGCCAAAAGTAAATCAACAGATTCGGATTTTTGGAACAGTAGAACCTTTAACTCGGGAAGAAAATGAGAGCTATTTTTCCAGTCGGCCTCGACTCAGTCAATTAGGGGCTTGGGCGTCCGATCAAAGCCAGAAATTGGACAGTTATGAATACTTAGAAATGAGAATTCAAGAGTTTGTTGAGCAATTTGATGAGGGGCCGATTCCCTGTCCTCCCCATTGGGGGGGATTTCGTTTAGTACCCCTTCGTTTTGAATTTTGGTTTGGGCGCGACGGGAGGCTTCATGAGCGTTATGTTTTTGAACGCCAAAACAGTAACCAACAGACTTGGGAAAAATTTATGCTTTTTCCCTAAATTGACAAAAACTAACGCTTAAAAGATTTTGGATTGAGTGCCTCTTGAAGGCCGTCACCAATGTAGTTAAATGAAATGGTAACAGTTAAGATTAACAGTCCTGGGATTAAGGCAAGAAGGGGTGCCTCGGTAATAAATTCTTGGGCATTAAACAACATGTTACCCCAAGAAGGGGTGGGTTGTTGCACACCCAATCCTAAGAAGCTAAGGGCAGCCTCAAATTGAATACTTTCCCCAACTCCCAGTGTTACCGCTACTAGTAGTGGGGCCATAACATTGGGAAAAACATGTCGCATAATAATGAAGAAATCCCGAGCCCCCATGGTTTTGGCCGCTAAGATAAAGTCCCTCTCGCGCAAGCTGAGTACCTCGGCCCGTACCAGCTTAGCCACTGTCATCCAACTAAACAGAACTAATATTAAGATTAATTTTATAATGCTTTCCCAATTACCCTGACTGAACATTTGGAGAATGGGTAACTTCTCAAAACTTAATGCACTGACTACAATAAGGACGGGCATTAGTGGCAATGACAATAAGGAATCCGTAATTCTCATGAGTATATGGTCTAACCATCCCCCATAGTAACCAGCCAACGAACCAATTAAAAGCCCAATCAGACTGCTACTGATGGCTACCAGCAAGGCCACGCCGAGAGAGACACGGGTTCCAAAAATAAGGCGCATAAAAACATCTCGTCCGAGTTCATCGGTTCCTAGTAGGTGAAAGGTTTTAATTCGGCTCACAATGGGGCGCTGTAGGAGTTCCTGCTGCTTGGGTGGTAATCCTTGAAGGTCTTTTAACATTTCGTCATAACTTTGCTCGATCCAGCGTAGGAGATTTTCTTCAGTTGTCTGGTACTTTACGGGATCTAAAGAGTGTAACATTCCATTGATGTTACGAGCCTCTTCGGGATGGGTTTCCATAAATTGTTCCACTAACAATACCCTTTCCGATAAGGGTAGTTCCGTTGTGGACCAGGGAGGTTGGTATCTTTGGAGGGGATTTTGTTGGTAGGGTGAAATATTAAAGAGCTGGGAAATTATGGGAGCAAAAAGACCAATCACGATAAAGGTTAGGACCACACCAAGACCTATTACGGCCGCTCGATGTTCCTTCAATTCCTCCCAAACCACTCGCCAATATGATTGAACCATGTTTTGTTCCCCACTTTTAATGCAAACGAATGCGAGGATCGGCTAAACTATACAGCAGATCAGCAATCAAACTAAATAACAACACCATACTTACTGAAATCATAAAACTTACCATGGCTACATTAAAATCGTTACCCAAAATTGAGTCATACACTAGCTTACCTACTCCTTGATAAGCAAAAACAGTTTCCGTTATGGTTGCTCCAGAAAATACTCCTGAAAAACTTAATGTAACCATCGTGATCAAAGACAGGAGGGCGTTTCTAAAGGCATGCTTCCAAATCACCTTAGTTCTTGGTAATCCCTTAGCTATTGCTGTTCTAATATAATCGTTTTTCAAAGCTTCTAACATGCTAGAGCGGGTGAAACGAATGAAGCGTCCCACAGAAAGGTAACTTAAAGTTAAGGTGGGTAACACTAGATAAGGAATCCTTCCTAGCCAGTTATCTGGGTTTTCGATAGAATAGGTTCCACTTGCCGGAAACCATTTTAGTTGAACACCAAAGATAATAATGAGCATTAACCCCAGCCAAAAAGAGGGGGTAGAAATACCTCCAAATGAAAACAAACCAATTAGATAATCCACTTTGGTATTTACCCTAAGAGCGGCTAGAATTCCTAGGGGGATGGCGATAAAGAGACTTAACAATAATGCGGACAGGGACAAGATAAAGGTGTTTCCCAATCTGGGAAGTAGAATTTCTGACACTGGAACTCGATAGGTTCTTGAGTAACCGAGGTCACCCTTTAAAATGTCCCCAATCCAGGCTGAGTACTTCTCCCAGATCGAACGATCCAACCCATAGAGCTCCCGCAATCTTTGAATGTCCTCGGGAGTCATTTTGGGGTTACTTTGAATCAATATTTCAACGGGATCCCCCGGCATTAAGTTCAAAAGTAGGTAACAAAAAAAAGAAAGGGCAACAATCACTACTACCGTCTGTAGAAGACGAAAAAAAATGTAACGTAACATCTTTTTGGTTAAAGGATCTTTGCAACCGCTACACTATTCTAAGCGCCAATTTTCAACAAAGTTCGTTTCACTGTACATATGTCCCGTTAGGTCATAACCCTTTAACCGTTTGGGAATCACGGCCACATCCGCACGGTAATAAAGGGGGATTACAAAAGCATCTTCCGTGTAATATTTTAAAAGTTTATGGGCTAATTGAATCCTTTTTTGAGCATCAAATTCTCGGTCCAACTGCTCAACGATCTTATCGACCTCAGGGTTGCAATAACCGGGATAATTTTGCCCAGACCAACCATTTTTCTCAGAAGGAATAGCATCACAGGACAGCGTACTTCTTGGGCTGTTCTCAGGAACAGATACCCAAGCATACATCACCATCCCAGTAAACTGTCGCTTTTTGGTCGTATCACCAAACAATACTCGGGCTGGTTCATTTTTAATGGTAACCTCGATTCCTACAGCCTTCCATTGCTCTTGAAGCATGGTTTGAACCATTTCTCGGGTTTTGTTACCGGCTGTGGTCATAAAGGTAAGTGATAACTTTTGCCCATTCTTATAACGGTATTTATCTTTACCCAGCGACCATCCCGCTTCATCCAAAAGCCTTTCAGCTAGTTTTTTATTGTATGGATAAAGGGTGATTTTTTTCGGATCATCTGTAAACCAAGGATCTAAAGGGGCAATATTGTGTATTGCCACGGTTTGTTTTCCTTCAAATAAGGCCTTAACCAATTCTTCTCGATTAATGGCATAAATCAGTGCCTTACGTACGTTTTTCTCTTTCAAAATGGGATTATCCAAATTGAGATCAATGTGTTCGTAAACCAATGATGGCCTAAACAAAGTGACATAGGGTAATCCCTCTGTTTGAGCTTTTTTGGAAAACATAATCGCTTGATCAAAAGACAGTCCGAGGGGCGATATCATGTCTATGGTGTTCGACCTTAGGTTGGCCTCTAAGGTAGCCGTATTAGGTATTAATTTTATGGTAATTTTTTGAATAGAAGGGGCTTTTCCAGTAAAATGGGGATTAGGCTCCAAGGTAACATGGGAACCTAATACCACTTCCGTAATCTGATAGGGGCCATTGTATAAACCCTTTTGGGTAGGATTTTTTACATAAAGGGTATTTTTCTCATATCCGCCAACTTCGTTCTTGGTTTTTAGAAAGATGGGGCTCTCTAAATGCTTGGGTAGGGGACGAAAGGAACCCATTTGATTGAAATCCCAACGGGGTTTGTTATAAACAAAAGTACATCGTTTGGGATTTTTTTTATCCCACTCGATTTTATCAATGTTTCGGTAAATCTCTCTTTCCCCTATAGCCACATTAGGATGTAGCGCCACTTCGTGAGTGAAGGCCAAATCCTCACAAGTAAGGGGAGTTCCATCGTTCCACTTAGCATCTTCTCTTAACTCCCACACCACAGTTAGTTTTTTCTTATCTGCAGAAAGTTTGGCTCCACCATTTTCTATTGATGGAATGCTTTTAGCCAACATGGGAATCCATTTTCCATTCGCATCTAAAGTAACAAGAGCACGTCCTACCATAGAATAAATGTAGGTGGTGGCGGACATGCTCATGATCAGAGGGTTCAAGTTTTCAAACTCTTGACTGATACCAATCCGTAACTCGGATTTTTGGCTTGAAGCTACAGCTGCACCCATTGAGAAAACAAGTGTAGCACCTAGGAACGTCAAAAGGATCTTTCTCATGATGACTGCCTCCTTAAACTTATATCTTCTTCCTAAAAAAAAACGAGATTTTTATCTTCCCATGAACTTCTTTTCACTCATGGAACCTTTCTACTCAAACATAAGATTGTGGAAAAAAGCAAGCAACTTTCGCATCTTGGTTTTTTTCTTCTTTTTCCAAGGCAGAGGATCCAGAGCTTGGTGTATTTAACTGTGGTACTTCTTTCTGACAGCGTTCTTGGGCCCGTTCACATCGTGGATGAAAGGAGCATCCCGAAGGAGGATTGATAGGGCTAGGCACATCTCCGATAATGGTTTTTTGTATGCGTTTTTTTCCTTGGCCGATCTGTGGTACGGCTTTTAGTAATGCCAAAGTATAGGGATGTAAGGGCTTGCTAAATAAACTGTGCTGATCACTAAGCTCCACCAATCGACCCAAGTACATGACGCCCACCCGATCACTCATGTGTTCAATCACGCCCAGATCATGGGAAATAAATATATAGGTTAAGTGAAAGCGTTTCTGTAAGTCCTTCATGAGATTCAAAATTTGGGCTTGAATGGACACATCCAAAGCACTTACGGGTTCATCGCAAATGACCAATGCGGGTTCCAAGGCGAGGGCTCTAGCAATACAAATGCGCTGTTTTTGGCCCCCTGAAAACTCATGGGGATAGCGCTGCAAGTCAGTTTCTTTTAGGCCCACCAGTTCTAATAAGTTTTTAATTTTTAACCGGCGCTCTTGAGAACCAAGAATGCCATGAATTTCAAAGGGCTCATTAAGGATGTGCCCCACCTGCAATCTGGGGTCTAGGGAAGAGTAGGGATCCTGAAAAATCATTTGCATGTTGCGTCTCATCTGTCGTAGCTCATCGGAGGAAAGTGCTAGAAAGTCCTTGCCTAGGAAGGTAATGGAACCTTCGCTGGGCTCAATGAGCCGAATAATGGTTTTTGCCAAGGTTGATTTCCCACATCCAGATTCGCCCACAATGCCTAAGGTTTCACCTTTTTTTACCTGGAAGGTTACCCTATTTACAGCCTTAACGACCTGAGTGGGCCTTCCCCAAAAGGTTCGTTTTACCACAAATTCGGTGGAGAGATTTTTAACATCTAAAATGACGCTCATGGTTTTGGCTCCGGATTAAAACAGCGTATCACATGTTGTGAACTAATGTGCGTTTCATCAGGTAACAATTGTGCGCATTCCGGTAATGCCCTAGGGCAGCGATTACTAAAAGGACATCCCGTGGGACGTTCTAAGATTCCTGGTACGGTTCCTTCAATAGTTTTTAATCGCTCTACTTTTTTTCCCAAGCGAGGCCGTGCTTCTAGTAAGGCGAGGGTATAAGGATGGCGTGGTTGACTAAAAATCGTTGTGGAAGGTGCAAGTTCACACAGTAACCCTCCGTACATAACCAAAACACGGTCGGCAATTTCTGAGATCACTCCTAAATCATGAGTAATAAATTGCACGCTCATTTTAAATTTTTCTTGAACTTCTTGAATTAACTGAAGAATTTGAGCCTGAATTGTGACATCAAGAGCGGTTGTTGG
The DNA here is from genome assembly GCA_025055135.1 of Pseudobdellovibrionaceae bacterium. Classification (GTDB taxonomy): domain Bacteria; phylum Bdellovibrionota; class Bdellovibrionia; order Bdellovibrionales; family Bdellovibrionaceae; genus JANWYU01. The sequence goes on from JANWYU010000025.1 coordinate 7,107, forward strand.
CTCATCAGCAATCAAAAACTGGGGTCGAGTGGATAAGGCCATGGCAATCATCGCCCTTTGGCGCATCCCCCCTGATAACTCATGGGGGTATTGGTGCACCCGCAGCTGGGGTGAAGGAATTCCTACTAGCTTTAACATTTCAATGGCTCGCTCCCAGGCCTCTGCCACTGATATCCTTTCTTCATGAGCGAGTATTTGTTCACTAATTTGATCCCCGATCTTTAATACTGGGTTGAGGGCGGTCATTGGTTCTTGGAAGATCATTGCCATGCGACCCCCACGTACCTTTTCCATTTCAGATTCTGAAAGTGCTAACAATTCCGTGTTACCTAATCGAATGTTACCTTGTGTAATGCGACCATTTTCCGGTAAAAGTCGCATGAGGGCCAAACTGGTTACGGACTTTCCACATCCTGATTCTCCAACAATTCCTAAAATTTCTTTTTCTGCAATGGAATAAGATAGTTCACGTATTACGGTAGCCCTTCCTTTTTTTAATTGAAACTCCACTGATAAATTTTTAACATCAAGCACAGTCATGGAGGCTAAATTTTCATGGAACAGATTTTAAGTCAATTAAATCAAAAAATACTTACCACCGAAGCTCAACGTCGTCAGTTGTTGCAACAAATGCGTGAGGATTTAGATGCCCAAAAGATGCAATTGACTCACTTCATTGTAAGTGATGTAAAAAAAACTCAAGACGAAGCTCAACTGGAAGTAGAAAAATCGATCACAGCCATTGATTATGTCCTCCAATGTGATTGGCAAAAGGCGATTAAACAGTTTCTCAATCTTCCCCCTCAATTCGAATGTGAGTTTGCTCCATACGGCACAATTTTGGCTATTAT
>JANWYU010000035.1 GCA_025055135.1 Pseudobdellovibrionaceae bacterium
GTCGGCAGATCAGCTACGATCTCTAAGAGAACACCAGTTTTTGTCTGAGGAGCAGTATCAACGGTCCCTAACTCAAATGAGAGACTTTCTGAAATCCATAGATAATTTGCCTTCGGAACTCAGAAAAAATCAAAAGACTATTGTGTTTCTATTATTACATAAGTGGTCCTCACTCACAAAGTGATCACGATAGCCATCATGCCTTCTTTTTAAGAGCAACTTTGTAATCGGCTTCCTAACTAATCGTTGTTATCAAATTCGGCTTCGTCACATAAGGTGTTTCAATTTAGAACATTTTTAGATGAATCATTTGGACTTTAGAATGATTATTAAATTTTTTGAAAATCTGACGATGAAATGATTGATGAATGGGTTGATATGAATTGGTGCGGCAGATCTGATCGATTATTGGAAATACCTGTATTTGCTTATAAAAATATAACAAATAGGTTTTTCCCTCAGTTATTTAGTCAGTTATTTAGAGAGATTTTTTATTCTTTTAGTCCCTTCAAAATATTGATAATATTGACTGTTACTTTGACAGGTTGTTTGGGGGATGAGAGTGATTTCAGCTCTTTAGATAAACAGGCCAAAGATCACGGTGGTGAAGGGATTGGGCGCTGTGCGATTAAGCGTTTGAGTCCTTCTAATACAGGTGTTGTTAAAGTATCAGGCCTTGATGGGAACAGCTCAACCTTTTTGGTGGAAACAGAAGGTACTCAATGCGAAGTCAAGTTTTTCCTCAATAACCAAAGCACCCCGTTACCCTCTAGCGGGGGCACGTTACAGCTTGCTTCAAATCTATTAAATAGCGAAGGTTCTAATTTATTGCGCGTTGTGGTTTCTGGTCCTATTGGGAGGGATGAGAGTAGCTGGACTATCGTAAAAAATCAACTTCCGCAGTGTCAGTTGAGCAATCCAAGTGTTCCTAATGTTAATGTGGTACAGGGCTCTGCCCCTTTTACCATGACGGTCAATGGCACTGTGGAAAGCGGTGAAACTATTCAATTTTCCTGGTTACTTAATCAACAAAGTAGTGCTTTTTTAACTAAGACCATTGAGGGAGGTGGAGCCTCTCAGTATACTCTGAATCACGCTAGTTTGCCCGCCGGTCTGCATGAGGTGCGTATTTTAGTGAGTGATGGAATCGATACAGTAGCATGTGTATATAACATTAATATTGGACCAAACTGTAATATTACCGGTAAATCACCTAATGTTTCATCTCTTAAGTGGGCTTCCCAATCAACGGTGGCAAATACTCTTTCGGTAACGGCTGGTCACCCAAGTTGCATAGTAAGTTGGAAGATTAATGGTAATGTTGTAGTGGGGCAAGGATTAGAAAGAAACTTTTATGCATCAGAGTTAAATACAGGCAGCAACATTGTGTCAGCGGAAATCGTTTCCACCTCTGGATCTACTCAAGCAAGTTGGGTGGTCGTGAAAAACAGTCCTCCATCATGCTCTCAGTCTCCAGCTCCTATTGGTAACGTTAATGTGTCCGTCAACGGAACCATTAATTTAAGTGCTGCTTTATCCGATAATGATAGTGGTGATACTCTAACTTGGTCGTGGTTCTTGAATAATAACCCACTTCCTCAGCCGGGAGTCAGTGTTACTAACTCGACAAATTACTCGCAAGCAGCCTTTAATCCCACCTCTGAGGGGGTAAATAACTTACGCATACAGGTTTCTGATGGCTACGATGTGACTAACTGTTCATGGACCGTTCAGGTTTTGCCGGCTTGCCGCATCACCAGTGCGGAGCCCGGAGCTGATGCTGTTTATGTATCTCATTTTGGCCCAGTCCAATCCATGTTTAGTGTGGTGCCTGCGAATACTTCCTGTTCCATTAGTTGGGAGCTGAATGGGGTGGGATTAGGGTCCGGGGTTTCTAAAATTTTAGCGGCGAGTAGTTTTCCTGCGGGACAAACTAATACTCTAACGGTGCGTGTATCTAATGCTAGCAGCAGTGAGACCAAAACTTGGACCGTTACCAGAAATCAGCTACCCAATTGTGAATCGGTATCTCCTCCCCAATCGGGACATCACATTAAAGTTGGTAACTCCCAAAATTTCAGCACTACTGTTGTTGATCCTGATACCTCTGGCCAAACCGTGACCCTTCATTGGACGCTTAATGGACTTAGCCCTGGATCCAATTTTAGTGATAATAGTTCGGGGAATATAGCAAGTGCCACGTGGACTCCTCAGGCAATGCATGTTGGAGTGAATAATTTAAGTTTAGAAGTCCGCAATTTTTATAATAGCTCCCAATATGACTCTCGATTGTGTTCCTGGTCGACCATGGTATTACCGGAGTGTTCCTTTGTTGAAAAAAGTCCGGTTATGGCTTCATTTCGTGTGCCCTTCAGTCCGAGTCATACCCAAACTTTCACGGCCGTAGCCAATCATCCGAGTTGTGTGGTGAGCTGGGAGCTTAATGGTTCATCAGTGGGTAACGGATCCATATATAATTTGATGAGTCAGAATCTTAATCCCGGTGCTAATACTTTTAAGGCCAAGCTCAACAACGCGGTAAGTAACGCCAACCACGCATGGACGGTAATAAAAAATGAGGTTCACTCTTGTAGTAGTCAAAGTCCCGATTCCCCGGCTTCCGTTGATTTGGGTTCTACTCAGTCGTTTGTTGGTACCTTCAATAATCCCGATGGGGATACCCTTACCTTTCAATGGAGTCTATCTGGAAACAATCTTTCAGGTCAGACCTCTCATGTGCTTCTTAATTTCAAACCAAATATTTCTCAGTTGGGTTCCAACCAGTTGTTGCGTTTAACGGCTTATGATGGATTTGATCATGCATTTTGTGATTGGACGGTAACGATATCAGATCCTAACGTAGCGCAAATTTTATCTTGGCATCCGTTGATTGATCCCGTCGTGATTTTGTCCAATGGTAGTCAGACATTTAGTGTTACTGCCGTGGGTACTGGTATTACTTACAAGTGGTATCTTGATAACGTTTTACTTAGTGGGAGAACAAGCGCCAGTGAAACATTTCACTATAACCAAATGTCTCCTGGAATGCATACCATTAAGGTTGTTGTTACTGATGCCCAAAACAATTCAGCAGAAAAGATTTTTAATGTTAAAAGGAATCGTAGGCCTACGATTTCTGCGACAGCACCATCTTTAACTGGTATTTTAAATTACAGAATTAATATTAATGGAAGTGTTACTGCTAATGTGACGGCCTCTGACGATGACTCTGATCCTCTGGTTTACCAGTGGACTTTAAATAACCAGTTTTCGGACTCTTTTGCCTCAGGAACCTTAGTGCACAATTCAAACCCTAGCCTAGCCACTTCGGCTTCTTTTAATCCATCTGGTAATAGTTTATTTTTAGGAATGCACCAATTGAGGGTAACAGTTTCTGATGGATTTGAGTCAGCAACCTATATGTGGCCTATTTCGGTCAATTATTTTTCAGAGAGCTGCAATTCGTTGTTCAACAGCCCTCCTTCAGTTTCTGGTGGCAAAATTTGTACGTTAGTGGGGAATCCCAGTCTAGGTGATGGTGAGGATGTTTTAACTGATCCAACAAGGATTAAGATCGTTCCTAATCACACCATTGAATTAGAACCCAACGTATATGCATATGCTGATGGATACTATCACGTCGTTGGGGTGGTGAATTTTTCAAATTCATCTAAGACGTATTTTAACAAAGTTATTCCCCCAGGAAGGATGAAGGTGGTCTTGGGAGTAGGTCAAAGAGGTCGCAATGATGATGCCAATGGTTGGGTTAATGCCTTTGGAGTGACTCCTGAAGGAGTTTCCTACCCGAACTTTAAATTATCAGATCCTATTCACTTAGAGTATGCGCCAAATATTGGTAGCGGCGTTTTATTTATTGCCGATCGCGGTAACAATCGGGTTTTGGCGTTAAATCAAAACGGACAGGTATTAAGAGTGTTAGGGTTGTCGGGAGGTAATACTTCGGCTACCGCTAATGAGGGAAATGGTAACGCTGTTTCTTGTGCTGCCCCAAGTGGTTTAGCAGTAAATGAGGAAGGAGGGGCTCGCTTTCTTTATACGACCTGTAATGGGTCTCATGTTGTGCGAAAAACCAGTTTAGCCTCTTTTACTGGGACGAATCATCCTAGTTTTAACACGTCGATTGCTATTGGACGATTGCAGTCCAATGGGCAGCACACTAATGTGGATGCCGTTGATGGACCAGGTACTGGGGCTTTCGATCCAGCGGTAGGTGCTATCGCTCGCACGAATGCCCCCTGGGGAATATTTACGTATAATGGACTGGTATTTTTCTCTGACGCTACTCGAAGAATTAGGATATACAATCCCACTAACTCGACCATTAATTTTTACCCTGCATTTTCTTCCCAGCTCGACAAATTTTACTCTGATGGGCTGCAATTTTCAGCAAAACTTTTATCCAATCCTCCATCGGGAACGAGTTTTAGTGGTAACAATGCCATTTCATCGTCTGCGCAAGTCATAAGTACTGGAACTATTAGTAATTCGCATTATTTAATAGAGGGACCTTCTGGGCGAATGAATATGGGTTGTCATCTTATGTGGATAAGACCACGAGATGGTGTTAATGTGATCACAGCTCCTTCCAATACCAACGTTACTATTTCTGCCGGTTCTGCGGTTCTCTATTCCCAGGCGAATTGTATGGATAGTCCATCTAACTCTCTAAGCCTTACCATTCCTGCAGGACGAAGTTTTGTTCCTTTTTGGATTAAATCAAATACAGTTCAAACATTAACGTTAACCCCTGGAGGCGTTACATTTAATTATAACAATTTATTGAATACCTCGGGAACTTCCAATGATACTTCAGGAACTTATCATTCCTTCGTGAGGACTCTTGATACCTTTGCTCCTCATGAATGTGTTCCATTAGAGGTGCGGATATCCAAGAGTAATGACAGTAGTGCAGCGACAATCAATATGACAAATGCTTGGTTTCTTGCTCTATCGCATAACAACATTGGGACCTTTTATGAGGATGCTAATTGTACTGTGGTAAGTTCATCTCGTATGGAATTTAATCCGAGTATGGGACCAGCGGTGCGAACCCTATTTTATCGTCGGGATGTTCAGATTCCTCCAGGCTATGTGGCTTCTATTTTTGGCTCTGGAGGTGCTGCTTTGAGCGTAGCAAGTAACTATGTTCGTTCGGTAGGTAACACCGTCTATTCGGGATCAGGGCGTTGGATTGCCCCTTACATTGAGGGAGGAGCGTTGAAGGGAATTGTTTATACTCCAATATATAACAGTTCATCAGGAACGGCCTTATCTCATTCGGTAGCTTTTCTCAACATTACTTCATCTCAATTAAATATTGGTCTTTCTCTACCAGTGCCAAGTTATTCCTCTACTTGGATTGCAAATGCCGTAGGCACATCATCATATGGCGCTGGATTTTTGAATGATGACGTCGCTGCTGTTTCCACACGCTTTAATATGATAAAAGGGGTGGCTCTAACCTCAGATAATCATGTATTAGTATCAGATTATGGTAATTATCGAGTTCGCAAGATTGAGCTTTTTGGATCGGGTTTTGTGCGGCAGGGGATCGGTTTGGGAAGGTTGCGAGAGCGAGTTAATGCGTTAGCAGCAGAGGCCTATCAAGCCGCACTCGCCTATCCTTATAAATTAGAATATCTTAACAATCGCATCTATTTTTCTGAGCTATTTAATCATCGGATTAGATATATAGATTTAACGACGGGGTTAGTGAGTACAGTGGTTGGTACTGGGCTTGGTACTGTTTTTAGCGATGGTAACGACGCTGTAGTTGAAAATATGTTTCATCCAAGAGGGATCAAAATTGTGGCGTGGCCGAATCACTTGAACCCCACACACTATGTATTGCTTTATGCTCAGCCCAATCAGATTAGAGCTGTTAATTTGTCTTCGACCTCAATTCATAATTTTTTTGGTGTCACTTTATTGCCCGGTAAAGTGAGAACGATCGTTGGTGATAACTCTATTGCCTCTACGGGATTGGGAACGGCATGGGGTAGTAACACGGAGGGTATGAATGCCATTGGTGCCCTAATTCGCATGGCCTTTGATGTGGCCTTTATTAAAAATGAACTATATTTCATTGATTACAACGATTCTTGCATGTTGAGAGTAACTAGTAATGGCAAATTATATCAAGTTCATCCGGGAACTTGTGGAACTCTTCCAACTACTACGGACGGAGAGTTTGGTGATTTTTCAGGCGGTCCTCCTGCCGCCTTCCGGGTGCGTAGACCTATTGCATTTGGAGATGATGCGACGGCTCTTGGAAACTATTTCTTGTTAGGAGACTACGATATGTCACCTGGTGCTTTAATTTATATTAACAGTTTCACTGGTTCTACACCGACTCCGGATCCGATGTTTGATTTTATGGGGTTCATTAACGTTGCAGTAACCGCCTATCGAACAGCCAATATTGCTAGGGCTACTCGTATTTATAGTATTCCGTCAATCGGACAGGCTCGGGCTCAAGGCATAGCCTCATGGGCTTTATCTCCAGGTTCTTACAGTTCTCAAGATCGCTTATGTTGGTCTACGGGTGAGTATGATCAGCAATCGGCATCACCGTTTCCTTCAGCCAGCAGTGCAGGAGATCACTCGATTTATTGTGCTTTACGAACGGTATCGGGGGTTCCTAGCTTAGCCGCCGGTATGACCTTTGGAGCAGGTGGTCCCGTTGGGTTTGAGCAGGAAGGGATTAGTCGTTTCTATGCCACCTTCTATGGTCCTACTGGACTAGTGTTTGATGATGAAGGTAATTTGTACATAGCCGACAGCGGTAACCACATTATTCGCATGATTCGTCGTTGGTGGTAACACATAAGATTTATCCGAAATCATAAACTGATACTGATATAACTCTCCTGGGCATCTTGATAGCCAAACTTTGTTCTAGTTTTTATGTAATTTGCTCAAATTTTTGCTTTTTTGATCGACAAATTTCATATGAGATTTGTAATTTTCTCCTTTGTATCATTTCTAGCATGTGTCCAGATCAGTGGTTGTGCAACTTCTCCGCAAATGCTTATTGAGAGTCAGCCAAGTGGGGCAGAGGCTGAATTCGTGCTACCTTCTGGAGAATTAAAAAAATTAGGTCAGACACCATTAACAGTTAAATTCGATGAGTATCAAAAATTACCTTATGTTTTTCTCCAATTATCAAAAGAAAACATTAGGTCTGAATTAATTTTAATTCCTAAGCAACATTTTGCAACCCTATCAGAACTCAATGTGAATTTAAGTACCTTAGAAAATAAGCGAAAAAACCAAGGACCACAACAAAGTGAATTTAACGATGAGGCGTTGTCTCGGGCCATCCTAGCACAACAGTACGTTTATAAGAAAGATTATGAGGAGGCGCAAAATATTTTGTTAACATTAGTTTCTAAATATCCCAATTCAGCAACCTTATGGGGTATGTTAGGAAATGCCTATTACTTAGGTAAGAAAAAAACAAAATCTATCGAGGCCTATGAAAGGGCGTTGATGTTAAATCCACAAGCTACCGAGATTCGTATAATGTTAGATAAAATTTCAAAGGAATGACAGTATGGTATTATTCCCTTTGCTCATTGTTGGATCAGGATTTATCATTACACTAGTCATTCGTCATCTTGATCAAAGCTTGTTAAGTTACTTCGATTTTGTTGCTCTGTTGATTGTGTTAGGTGGGACTCTCTTGGTTGCAGTTATTACGTTACCATGGGAATATCGTCACGATGTTGTCAAGGTCTTATCATTACTTTTTAAAAAAGAACGACCGCAATTTGATTTGCTTATGAAACAGGCCATCTCTGTTTATCAAACCAGGGATTTAAATATTAAAGATAATCATCGGTCTCTTTATGCTCGCGTTTTGCAACAGGGAATAGAACTTCTTACCTTAAATTTACCTGTCGAAACCATTAAAAATATTTTGGGTGATCAAATTTCAATGCAAATAAGAAGAAACAAACGGGTTGCATATGCAATTAAGAACTTAGCCAAATATCCGCCCGCCTTTGGACTTATTGGAACTGTATTTGGGTTGGTTAACATTATGAAAAAACTAGCTTCGACAGCTGATGCATCCTTTTTAGGTGCTGAAATGTCGATTGCGTTAGTAGCTACTATGTATGGACTAATGGTAGCCAACTTTCTCCTTAATCCCATAGGAGAATTATTATTAAAGAAATCGGAAGAAGAGGAAGAATATGCCGATATTGCACTCACAGCAATTGTTCTAGTGGCGCAGCAAGCGAGTTACTTAGAATTTATGGAACAAATTTCAGCATTAGTTCCGGAGCATGAGCGCGCCAATATTCAACTTAAGTGGGATGAGGTAGCATGAGGCATCGTGTGAAATTTGAGCATCTTGATGGTTTTGATTCGGAGGGAACTTGGGCTATTAGCTATGGGGATTTGCTTACTTTGATTACCTCTTTTTTCATTATGTTTTTTACTGCAGATAAGTTTTATAAAAATAAATACCCAGACCAAGTGC
>JANWYU010000052.1 GCA_025055135.1 Pseudobdellovibrionaceae bacterium
GAGCGGCGGCAGCGAAGCGGACTCAAGCTTGAGATGTGGTCATCACAAACGACTCAGCATTCAGCCTGTTCAGCTAAGCAAGTTGCACACCTCATTTTAGCAGCAATATTGGGATTATTTATATCTGTTTTGGCGGCTCCTTGGTTGAGGGTATTGCATCAAAATACCAGGCGTTGGATTTTTCATTTGTTTGGGGTTTTTTGGGTCATCATTTTTTTGGCGGTGCCATTACTTGCTGTTCCTGCCTTGGTTTTGAGCGCTTTGTGGTGGTCCGTACCGATATATCGTTGGTTTGAGCTACGTTTTCCGTTGCGGGGCTATCATAACATGTTTTGGTCGGGGGTGGTAACAACCCTGTTTGCATTTCTGCTAGTGGGTACCAATTATTTTGTTTGGGGAATTGAGTGGATTGCTCCGTTTTTAGATCATTTGGCTGTTTTTGATGAAAAGATAAAACCTCTCAATTTTAGCATAAAGGCACTTTTGCCCAGCCTATTTTTTTTCATCAATCTGACCAATCTGGTTTTTGCAGTTGCTCTTGATAAAAAGATTGCGTATTTGATGGGGTGTCCGTTGGTTCTTTCGGTAAAATCTCCCCGTTTGTTTGATTTTCGAGTTTGGGAATACAGTATTTGGCCTTTTATGGTGGGTTTGTTGTTAGCGGTGATGAGGGGTGTTCCCGAGCCTATCAGATTGGTGGCAGCCAATGTAACGGTGGTAACCGGGTGCTTATTTTTTTTTCAGGGCTTAGCGGTGATTGAAAGTTTGTTGTATTTGTTCCGAGTAGGCTTTTTTTTGCGAATATTGGTTTATGTTTTAATAGCCCCGTATCTTTTTGTTGTGGGGCTAGTGTTGGGTTTGATTGATTATTGGGTAGATATTCGAACCCGTGTCCTATTATTTTTTCGCATGAAGTGACTTTACACTTTGGATGAGTCGATGTAAGGCTATAGGGGTTGTGTGACAAAGGAGAGGCTATGAAGGTTATTCTAAATAAGGATGTAAAAAACGTAGGTAAAGCGGGAGATTTGGTTAATGTCCGTGATGGCTTTGCTCGGAATTTTTTAATACCGCGTCGACTGGCAGAGATGGCCACCCATGGTCGGGCCCGTTACTGGGAGCACATGAAGAGCATAATGGCAGCAAAGAAAGCCAAAGCGGAGTTGGAAAGAAAAAATCTTATCGAAAAATTAAATGGTTTATCCCTAACTTTTCATGTTACCACAGCGCCCGATAGTGATAAGATTTTTGGAACGATTACCACTCATGACATTTCAATGAAATTAGAATCCTTGGGATATCAGGTAGATCGGCGTGACATCATCCTTGAGGAAACCATTAAAACTCTTGGTCAATACAAGGCAATCGTGAAATTTTCTGAAAATCTTCAAGCCCAATTACAGATTGTTTTAGAAAGGCAAAAATAGTGGGAGGTAACGGGCTTACTGGATTCGTTGCATGGTGGTTTTATTTGGTAACCGTGTTGGCCTTTAATGAAGCGGCATATTGTCGGTCTCCTGAGAGTGAAAATGGTAGCTTGGAATTAATAGAAGCTTTAAAAGGGTTACCGGTAGTTGGACGAGATGTTTCTGGTAGTTCCCAAGCAGTAAAGGAAGAATTGTGGGGAAATCGGCCCTCGGTGGTCATATTTTTCACAAGTAACTGTGGTTTTTGTAAGGCTGAGATACCGATATATGCAAGCAATCGAGGCAGGCTTGAAAACCATTGCGGTTACCGCATCTTAACGGTTAGTTTAGATAGGGACAGAAAGACTCTTGAACGAACTATTAAGGAATGGGATATTACATTTCCGGTAATCCATGATTTCAAAGAAGCTGTTGTAAAATGGGGCATTCGTAAGGTTCCGACTGTATTTTTCTTTAATACTAATGGCAGGGTTATTCAAAAACACGTTGGATCAGGCCAAACAGAACAGGTCATTCAACAGCTCATGAGTCATCAATTGTGCGCCAAAAAAGATTAGAACTGTGTAGGTCTATGGGATTCTTCTAATAAGAAGATTAGAACTGTGGATCTTATGAGTCTTCTATTACTTTTAAGGGGGGGCCAGGTTGATTAATTCGCGCTTTCTAGGGCCCTTTTTGCCAGGAAGATCTTCACCATTTTGTGGTTTTAGAGGTGGTTGAGGAGAATGGTGGACTACGGGCTCCCGAAATCGTCCGATATTGGCGTCGAAATGAAATTTAATTGTTCCCGTTGGGCCGTTTCGTTGTTTGGCGATAATAACCTCCGCCTTTCCCTGTTTTTCAGGATCGTCCTTGTCGTAGTAATCTTCGCGATACAGCATCATAATAAGATCAGCATCCTGTTCGATAGAGCCTGATTCCCTCAAGTCGGACAACATTGGGCGCTTTTCAGTGCGACCTTCTACGCCTCGATTTAATTGGGCTAAGGCGATAACGGGAATTTGTAATTCTTTTGCAATGGCCTTGAGTGTTCGTGATATTTCTGCGACTTCTCGCTCACGTGACTCGGTTTTTTCCTTCAGTTTCATAAGTTGTAGGTAATCAATCACAATACAATCGAGGCCTTGTTGGGCTTTTAAACGGCGACATTGGCTGCGAATTTCTAATGGGCTGATATGAGAGGTATCATCAATAAATAAAGGGGCCTCACTGAGTACTGAAGCAGCTTCTAACACTTTAGGCCAGGAAGATGGGGTGAGCCTTCCTGAACGCACATCTTTGATGTTTTGTCCTGCTACTAGGGCCAGTAACCGTTCTCCCAGAGATTGGGCGCTCATTTCTAAAGCAAAATAGGCAACGCGCTTTTTGTATCTTAGGGTCATTGACTCTACCAAATTGAGGCTAAAGGCTGTTTTACCCATGGAAGGACGGGCGGCGATAATAATAAGCTCCCCAGCTTGAAATCCAGAAGTCATGGCATCAAGATGGGAGAAACCCGATGACAGGCCGGTAACCTCAGCTCCTTGCTGATAAAGAGATTCAATTTTTTTCATTACCTGATGGATGATGTTCAGGGAGGATACCAAGTGACCTGAGGAGCGTGTTTCACTCAGTTTAAAGAACTTTTCTTCGGCCTGATCCAAAAAAGTGTCAATATTCTCATATTGACCGCGATAGGCATTATCCACAATCTCTTGGGCTATTTTAATCGATTGTCGCAATAGACTTTTTTCTTTAATCATTTGGACATATACTTCTAAGTTAACTGCCGAGGCTCCTAAATTAACCACCTCTGCGATATATTCTGGCCCACCAATGTTACTTAGCTCTCCCTTCGTTGCTAAGGCGTCGGTAACAGTGAGAAGATCGACAGACTTTCCTCTACGAAACAAGTCAGCCATCACGCGGAAAATCGTTTGATGCGATTTTTGATAAAAATCGTTTTCGGTGAGGTTACCTTGAATGATATCCCATCCTTGAGGATCGAGCATAAGGGATCCTAGTACGGATTTTTCTGCCTCTGAGTTTTGGGGAGGAAGTAACACCTCCCCGGAGCTATTAGTGTAAGAATTAACGCTATTTTTAGTGACCATAAGGTCAATTCTAACCTACAGAGATACGATATTGATCAATTTTTTTCTTTAAGGTATTTCGATTGATGCCTAGCATTTTTGCGGTTTTAAGGCGATTTCCGCGATGGGCTTTAAGAGCCAGTTCAATCAAAGGCCGTTCTACCTGTTCCATCACAATATCATATAAACCCTGCAACTCTACTTGATGCTCATCCTGCTGTTTAAATAAGACTTCCAGTTTGGAGCGAACGAGTTTTTCCAGGCTGGTCGAATTTAAATTCGCAACCAGTAAGGAATTAGTGGGATTGCGTATTGTCACCTTATACCCCCCGCTGTGACGGATTCCAAATATATTTATGTAGCTGGATTTGAAGCCGGATGGGTAATGATTTTTTCAAGATTTGCTCGGCGAGCCAACGAGGGGATATGACTCCAAAACTAGGACTGAATAGAATGACGTATTTTCCGAACAGTGCGTTGTCCTCACAAAACCTTATTGACCAATCCACATCATTTTGGTCCGCAATTACAAATTTGATTTCAGTATCTTCTCTAAGGCAGGAGAGATTTTCCATCAGAAACGTATGACCCTCTCCGGAGCCAGGGGTTTTAACATCTAAAATAATTTTTACCCGCGGATCAACAGAGGCAATGGATTTTGCACCACTGGTCTCCAACGAAACAAGGTAACCCAAATCACAGAGTCTCTTCATAAGTAGTAAGGTTCCTTTTTGAGCCAGTGGTTCGCCGCCAGTAATACAAACGTATTGAGTTTGGTAACTTTTGATTGAATCGATAATTTCATCGATGTCCTGAAATTTCCCTTCATAATATGCATATTGAGTATCACAATAAGAGCAGCGCAAAGGGCATCCACTGGTGCGTATAAATATGGTGGGTAACCCCATGCGAGTACTTTCCCCCTGAATACTAAAGAAAATTTCGTTAATTTTAATTAACGTCATAAAATGGCTTCTGACTTAAGTCGAATGATTAGTCAAGTTTCTAGATCTGGCCTTTTAAACCCTGTAAAGTAATTTTACATTAAAAAAGCACCTATGTTACATTCAAGTGATGCAGTTCGGGCAGAAGTGCGGGCCTTATTATGGGTAGCTCTTTCCATTTATATTTTGTCGTCCTTATACAGTTATCATTCGGGAGATCCCTCCTTCCATGTTTTAACTTGGAAGGCTAAAGAAACACAAAATTGGTTTGGCTATGCAGGAAGTTTTTTAGCAGATCTGATGTTGCGCCTTTTTGGTATTGGCGCTTTTGTAATCGGATTTTTTTGTTTGGCGAGGGGATTGCTGCTGGCTTATCGCCGTCAAATCAAACCGACGCGATGGGCGTTTTTGCGTGGGGTAACCGTTGTGGTAATTTTAGTATCATTTATCCAGATTTTCTCAGATACCTTTCAGTATAAAGGAAATGAGTTTTATTCCGGCGGAATGCTAGGAATGGCCATTTTTGCGTTTTTAAAGCTTTTTTTAAACGTCCAAGGAGCCAAGATCGTCATTGTTTTGGCCACCATTATTAGTTTCATTATGTTTTTTGAGTGCTCTCTCATCAATGGATTGGTAACATTCGCCCGATCAATAAAATTAGTTACCAATATAATGCGCGACAAGATCACGGGTTTTTTTCTTCCTCGGTTTTTGTTTAGTTATCCATCGAAAGAAAGTCACAAGCCTTCGCGCGATAATGTTTTAAGTGCCGTTATTAAACATCCAGAAAATTTTGAGCTTAATAGAAAATCAGTTGTTACCAGTGAAAGAAGCAATGATGTTGCCAGATCACAGCAGGATTTGATTGTCACAAAAGAGCAGAAATCAGCACGTCATGGTTACCAAAATATAATGCAAAAAGATGGTACTAGCGGCAGCTGGAAAAGACCCAATCTTGATTTATTGGAAGATCCGCCCTCCCAGCGAATTAAGGTTGATCAAAATGAAATAAAAGATCGAGCTCGAATATTGACAGAAAAGCTAGCGCTATTTGGAGTAACAGGTCAGGTGGTGGCTGCCCACTCTGGTCCAGCAGTCACATTATATGAATATCGCCCAGACAGTAGTGTCAAAATTAGCAAAATTACGGAATTGGCTGATGATTTGGCAATGGCGTTAACCAGCGAGTCCTTGCGCATCATAGCGCCAATACCAGGCAAGGATGTGGTTGGGATTGAAACTGCTAATAAAAAGCGAGAAACCGTTTATTTGAAGGATCTT
>JANWYU010000127.1 GCA_025055135.1 Pseudobdellovibrionaceae bacterium
CGGAATATCGATGATTCAAACGGCAGAGGGTGGATTACATGAGATTAGTAACATTATCACCCGATTGCGCGAGTTAGGAATCCAGGCAGCAAGCGATACCGTGGGTCAGACTGAACGCAGTTTCATCAATAAAGAGGTGGAGCAACTCAAAGAGGAAATTCAAAGAATAGCTTTAACCACTAAGTGGGGAACAACCTCTTTGCTAGACGGATCCACCCCAGTGTTTGAGTTTCAAGTGGGTCTTTTTAACAATCCTGAGCAAGATCGCATTGTATTTAACAGTCAAGAAAACAATGCCCAACTGTCTAATCTGGGCTTGGCTGGATTAGATTACACAACCAAAGAGGGTGCCCAGCAGGCTCTCGCCAGTCTTGATGAAGCCCAAAATATGATTAATGGATTCCGCGCTAACTTAGGAGCCCTTCAAAATCGTCTGACATCCACAGTTGATAATTTAGGGGTGCTTGAGGAGAACATGTCTGCAGCGAATTCTCGTATTCGGGATACCGACGTGGCCATGGCCTCCAGTGAAATGGTTCGAAACAACATCCTATTGCAGGCGGGCACTGCTACTTTGGCTCAAGCCAATCAAGTCAACCAACTAGCCCTAAAGCTCATTGGCTAATAGGGTAGTTTCAGCATGGGGAGTTCATCTTTCACAGTTGAACTCCTCTTTTTTCATGGTACATGATCATGATAATCCTAGTAATGTTGTAAAGTAATGTTCGTAGGTTAAACACTTTTCTAATCCTTCTCCCACAGCCAATTCAAAAAATTCTTAGAAATTTTTAACTTTTATACAGACGAAAATTTTTAGGGAAAACCCATTAACTATCTTGTAAAATGGTCGAGTAACGAGAACAAGAGGTAGCTCGTTAACGGGGAGGGTGTGTATGAAATCAAAAATACGACTTCAGCTTATTGAAGGATTTTCTTTAACTCTAACAACAATTCTCTTGATCATGTCATGCCAGCAAGGCGGGTTCCAACTGCAATCCACCTCTTTATCCCAGAATGGGGTTGAAGGACCAAATCCACTTGATCAAATGCCCTCCGATCAGGAGCAGAATAGCCCATTAGAAACGTGGAACAAAGCAAAGATGGAAATTCCTGGCTCAGTTGATGGAGGAACATATGATGGGCATTTGGCTATTGAGCTCAATCCAGAAAGCCAAACGATTAACGTAATCGTTCCCCTACCCCCTATTTTTTTTATTCCCTCTCAATTACCAAGCCCCCAATTGCCAGACATCAAACTCAGTCTGCGTCGTGAAAAGGGTCTAGTCTTTCTTGTCGCAACCATCCCCTTGCGTTACTTAGTCAAAGGAGCTCAATTAGCTGAGTTTGGTAAATTGCCCAATGGAGATCCTGTACCTTATATGCCGGCAGGTGAAACCCGAGGCTTTAGCATCCATTTTGCGGAACGCCCGAATTATCGATTACATTTTTACTTTGTGGCAACGGCCGTGGGTGTTTTTGTAGAAACTCCAGAGTGGAAATTTCCCGAAGAAATTGGTCAGGTCTTACCCTATATCGGTTTCCCCATAAAAAATGAATCAAAAACCCGTGTGGTGGGCTATTTGGCACTCGTTCCTAACCGCGGAAATTTTGCCAGTGGGGTTTTTGTTTCCAGCCGCATTCCGATTCAACTGGCACGAGAACTTGATAAAATTCTGCGTTACTAGGTGAAAAAACCTTTGACCTCAAAAAAAATTCGTTTAGCTTAAAATTAAAAATTGGCTTAGGGGGAACCACATGGCAAAAGCAAAAAAAATGAGAAAAAAAACAAAAAAATCTAAAGCAGCAAAAAAATCAGCTCGATCGAAAAAGTTATTAAAAGCAAGTTCAAAGAAAGCGGCAACCACCAAAAAAAAGGCAGCAAAGAAGAACAAAAAGGTAGCCGTATCTAAAAAGAAAACGCGTGAAAAGGTAGCGGCAAAGGCATCAAAAGCATCTTCACGTGTTAAAGAGGGCGCAGCAGCGGCGGCAACAACAGCCCCCTTAACTTCTCAAGAGCAACCAACGGCTAACAAAAAAACCCAACTTGAAGATATTTTGATAGAAGATACGTCGTTTCATGACGATACTGACAACTCTGCCGATGAAATAGAAGCTATGGAGGATTTGTCAGAAGATGATTGGAACGAATCAGAAGATCATGATGACCTGGACGAATATTCGGATGATGAGTTATTTGATGAACCTGTATTAGACGATAATCCTAACGAAGACGAGGACGATAATATTTTTTAATTAGACGATAAGTTTAAATAAAATTTTGAAATGAATTGAAAATTTCTTGAGGTAGGAGGGAGTTAAATATCTCCCTCCATTTTATTGTGGATTGCGTATCGATTGAACACGCCATACTCATGTAGCTTGTTGTAAAGAGTCTTAATGGTAATTCCCAATGACTGAGCTGCTTGGGTTTTGTTCCCTCGGTAATACTCCATAGCCTTTAAGATCCAATGACGCTCTAAATCGCTCAACTTTACATAGGGATCGTAATTTCGGGTAACATCTTGGTCATTTTTTAGAGTCATAGAATCCGGTAGTTCGTGAACGTCTACCGTGCCTTCGTGCATGATTTGCAGGCGTTCACAAAAATTTGCAATTTCTCGAAGGTTACCCGGCCAATCATAATTCAGTACTACCTTCTCCGCCTCTGCCGAAAGAGATACCGGCAAACGCCCCAGAATGGTTTTATTTTTTTCCATAAAATACTGAATCAATGGGAGGATATCAGCGCGACGTCGCCGAATGGGCGCCACCTCTAAAGTAATCGTGTTAATGCGATAAAATAAATCCTCACGAAAGAGGCCACGGGCTACTAAGCCTTCCAAGTTTTTGCAGCTGGATACTACAAGACGTACTTGAGAGCGAATGGCCTCCTTACCACCTATCCTGACAATTTCACCGGATTGAAGATAGCGAAGGATTTTGGTCTGAAGCTCTAAACTCATCTCATGAATTTCTTCTATAAAAACGGTTCCTCCATGGGCTGCTTCAAAAATTCCTTTGCGTGTTTGGGTAGCTCCAGTAAAGGCCCCGGCGTCATATCCAAATAATTCTTGTTCTAATTTACCTTCTCTATTAAGGGAGCAACTGACCGAAAAAAATGGCCCCGCCAAAAATGACTTTTCATGGATCAGTCGGGCAAGAGATCCTTTGCCTACTCCAAATTCCCCAATCAAAAGTACCGGAGTAAAGGTGGGGGCTACCTTCTCAATGGTGGTCAAAAGATTCTTCATCACGTCTGATTCGGCAACAAAACGACCTAAGTCCTCAAAGTTTTTCTGGACTTGTTTTTGTTGAATGGACACGGGCAAGATAACATCTGATGAAAAGGTTGCTGTTTCCATGGAGGGCTCCTTTCATTCCTTTTGTTGTTTCTCGCCCCCCCTTTGTTCTAAAATTTTATTTAACCAAACATAACGCATGGAGTTATAAGGCATTATGGCAAAATTTTCAAGTGAAAAATGTACGATCTACAAAATTGGATAAATGATTTCTTAAAAAACATCGTTAATTCAAACACTTACGCTAAAAATACCTATTTGGCGTATCGCCGCGATCTGTACCAATTTTTTGAAAAAACGAAAAAAATTGATCACAAAAAAGACATTTCACTGGCACAAAATCTGATGCAAAGGGCCCTTTGGGTTCAAAAAAATGTTTGGAATCGCCTGAAACCTTCCTCCCAGCAACGCAAATTAGCTGCGTTGAAAACATTCTTTCTTTACTTGGAAAAACGGCATCTTATTGACGAACCCATTTATCATTATCTTCATGGGCCC
>JANWYU010000180.1 GCA_025055135.1 Pseudobdellovibrionaceae bacterium
AAAAATCCTACTTCATATAAAATCAGACAATGTTCCTACGATACCGATTCATAACATTGCTGAATTCAATTCGATTGTACAGGGAATTCATCAAACAACTAGCATAACAAGAAAGCTAGCGCGATTTGGCAAAGAGCTAACTCCTGAACAGCGAAAACAGTGGATTCCACTATTTAGAGGGCAAGATTTTAACCGCTTTGTGGTACAACCACCCGAAGTCTTCGAGCGATACCTAAATCCTTCCCATTGGAACGAATCCTACCAAGGACCCTGGATTGTGTGGCGCTCTATCTCACGCGCAACAGATCAGTTCTCTATGATCATTAGCCTACTTCCCACCAATGTCAATTTTGACAATAGTACATACGGCATTCAATGCTTAGACACACGTTTGATCCCAGAAGCACTTGCTCTTATTGGATCCATTCCATTTGACTTTATTATAAAACTATTCCCCAACCCAAATCGCACCAAAGCTCAAATCACCCAAATCTCTATCCCCAACTATCGCACCCACTATTTGACTCAAGCGCGAACCATTCTCGCCCAAACGTTGGTAAAGGGAAAAAACCCATCACAAGATCAAATCACCGAAATTGATGCCCTCATGTGGTGTCACTATACCTTCAACCGACCCGATCTCGACCGCGATCTTGAAGAAATTATGACCGAACATTATGCTACTTGGAAACGCAATAACCCAGATCAAGTGCAACAATTTATCCAAAAGGTACGGCAGGTGCGACGACCTCAAGAGCAATGTGGCTACGACCCAACCCCAATATTCACATCACGTAAACAAAACCAAGTCACTTCCTTAAAATCCATTCAAGTGCCAAACCAGCAAACAGACGGTAACAACGACAAAGCCAAACCCAACAAAAAGACAAATCAGTCTGATTCATCTAGAAGGGTTGCAACATGAATCCTGTTACCCTATTTTTTGAGCTGAAAAGCCAATACTTGAAATACATTAAAGAAAAATTTCCCTTTGCTATTCACAACCGCCACGATTTATTAAACCAACTTGAAGAGAAACTGTCGCAACCGGGACACCTCTTTCAAGACCCTATACTACAATTCGGAGGCACCCCAAAAACGGGAATCCATCACGGCCTTCCATTTGATCCCTTATTTTTGAAAAACCCGTGGACCAAATCGCTCATCGAAAAGCCCTATCTCCATCAAGCCCAAGCATGGCAGCGTCTTTTTGATAAAAAACCAACGGTAATCAGCACTGGAACTGGATCAGGAAAGTCTGAATCCTTTATGTTACCCATTATTCATGATCTTTTTAAACTGGAACAAGAGCGGATTAAAAATGCTTCATCCTTAGGTTCCTCCACGTCCTCTCAGCAACCTATCGAAACGCAGGCCCTGATCATTTATCCCATGAATGCCCTCGTGGAAGATCAGCTCTTCCGCTGGCTCAAATACACTGCCGGAACCGGACTTCGCGTTACGGTTTACACTGGAGAATGGAACCAATTAGTTCGGAACCAAAATTTCGTGGATAAACTAAAAAAGCGATGGGATGACCTAGTCAAAGAAGGTCATGAGTTAGGATTTGACTCGATCAATAAAACGCTCACCATTTGGGATCCTTTAAAGCCACAAGAAACGCCCCATATTCTCCTAACCAATTACAAAATGCTCGACTACGCGCTCATGCGCAATAAAGAAAAAATCATTTTTGAAAAAATGAACTTACGTTACCTAGTAATTGATGAAGCCCACATGTTTTCAGGTACTCTTGGACTTGATCTTGCGCTACTCATCTTAAAATTACGCCATAAGATCGGTAGCGAACGATCCCAATTTTTGCCCATTGCTACCTCTGCCACTTTAGCCCGTAACCAAAGCAAAGATGCATCCACTAACTTATTAACCATCCAACAGATTAAAGAATTTTTTGAAAAATTATTTGGGGTTACCTTAAATGAGACTGAGTCCGAACCAACTGAGGGAAGCCCCACATGGCTTATTTCCGACCAATTAGAACCCATTCCACCCTTCAACCATAAACTCAAAGAAAAATGGCAAAACCTGTTTGCACAAACCACATCCCAACTTGTAACCCAATGGCGCGCACTTAATGAATCTCAAATTTGGAAAATCCTGTTACCTTACGAAGAATCTCAATCCCTAAGCAAAAACCAATTAGCTCAAGAGTTTTTATCGATTATTTTAACCAATAATCAGCAAACCGATTGGATCGTTACCTGGCGTGAAGCCCAAGATCGCTTTCATACAAGAACAGGACTTGATCCAAATTTATTTCCCGCCATTTTAAAGGCAATGGCCTGGATCCCTGCGGACCATAAAACACCGCTTATCCAACTTAAGATCCATAGTTTTGTCCGCCCACAACCCAAAACCTACATGGATTTTTCTTTTCAAAATATCTACATGGAAGATGAACAACCACCTTCCGCTCTTCTTTTCGTTAGTTGTTCAAAATGTGGCCATATGGCCCTTGGGGCTATCGCCTCTGAACATCACCGAGGTTTAGGTGGATATGTGCAATGGAAGTTAAAAGCCCCACAGGGATTTACTTCAGATGAGGATTTAATGGAAATAAAAGTGTTTCATCGAGCATGCGATTTGGACGTCGTCAATGCGGTTACCACTTGGGTTCCTCAGCGTTACTCCATTGATCCCCAGACCATGATTGCCTCGGAATTAACTGCCAAAACTCCTGCGTCCGATCAGCATTGGATCCGTTACCAACACACAAAAAATACACCAGATCTTTGGTATTGCCCCCAATGCCAAACTGCAAAGGCCCAAAAACATAGGCCCATCCTTAATATCCACCCAAGCCTTCCCATTTTGGATTTAGGGGTTCAAGCCCAAGCCATAATGAGATCAATGAATCAACAAAGCCAAAGCCCTCAAAAACTCTTATTTTTCACGGATTCTCGTCAACAAAGTGCTCGTCTGGCGGGGGGAATCACTCAAAGAAACCGCCGCGAAAACTTACGACGCCTCATATTTCAGACCCTAAAACAACTGGAATCACGGCAACTCCAAAACACGAAGTGGGAAAAACTCAGTTACCCTGTAGGCGATAAAGGAACCGACGACCCCTATCCCTTTGCTCGGTCCTTATTAATGGTGGCTGCCAAATTAGAGCCATCACTAACTCCGATCAATTTTGACATGGACTGGGATGTTCTGCGCCGACTTCCTATTTTTGAGCGAGACAAAAATCAGGAATATTTGCATCAAAGCTCTTTTGAAAAATTTTTGAAAGAACTTCTCTTTTTTGAAAAATTTCATAAAAAATGGAAATTTATGCCCTTAGAAAGCGAAAGTAATGAGATACTAAAGGTTTTGACTCTCGCTATCGTTCGTGACCTTTTTTATGAAGAGGTACAAACTGGTTCTCTGGTTCGCTGTGGACTTGTAGCCTGGGATATCCCGTTAATAAATAAGTTATTTACCTCCGACTTCGAAGATGAGAATTTCAGGCTTACCAAAGAAGACCAGCAAAAGATTGCCCGGTGGCTTGTTCTTGACATGGTTGATCACTACAAAATTTATGGATTTTCAACAATCGCAGCAAGGGAAAATTCCAAAGCCACATTGGAGCAAATTAACGATGTTAATGAAAACAACAATAACTTGTTACTAGCTCCCAACTCCCGTTTTCGGCGCTATATTCGTGAATTGTTCCAGATAAAAGATGGCCAAAATAATTCTCCTTTGTTGATGAGAAGACACTGGAAAAACTGGATTAGAACTTCTGATTGGGAAAAACTGTGCCATGCAAAAAGAGGCCAATTTCATCTCAAACCACACAATTTAAAACTAACCACCAATGTTTGCTGGATAAGGGGATCGAAAGTAGGGTACCTACATTCTGTTCCCAACACCGATGAGAAATATTGGGTTAGTCAGCCCACTGGATTTAAAAACGGTGATTTTTGGAAAAAAATCGATAGTAATCAAACACAAATCATGGAGTTTTCCCGATCGTTTTATCAGAAACAGAATCCCTTCCAGGATTCCATCTTAGCTCTTGAGCATAATGGCATGTTGTCTGCTGAAAACCGAGCATCAGCCATTGAGCATTTAAGAGATGGTAGTATAAACGCTTTGGTTGCAACGCCAACTTTGGAGGTCGGCGTTGATTTGCCTGACGTTCCTACCGTTATTCACCATTCGGTTCCTCCCGATCCGGCGAACTACACCCAACGATCGGGAAGGGCTGGACGTTCCACCAAACTTGCTCTGATTCACACTCTGTGTGGTTCAAGCCTTCACGATCTCACTTTCTTTGCTGAGCCAAAGGACATTATTTCAGGGGAAATTAATCCACCAGGTATGTTACCTGAAAACGCCGACATATTTAAAAAACATATCAATGGCCTTATTATACAAATCCTGAGTAGTGGCGAAATCGATTTTGACGTTACCAACTGGTATCATCTGCAACAACCCGATGCTGAATTTATGGAAAAGATTCGCAAATTTTATAATCCCTCCGATCTAACGATTGAATGCACTTTCCCAAAGGCTTGGGAACATTCCCACCAAAAACTGCACGAGCACTTCCATACCTTTATTAATCAAATTCAAAATCAACTTGGAATTTCTGAAGCTTTAAAGAAGGACTTACAAAGGTATTTCGATAATTGGGTAACCCACTTTAAATCACATATCCAATCCCTTTATAAAGAGTGGAAGACAGAACTGGACCGATGGTTTAAAGAAAAGGATGATCCTAACGCAAATTATAGGAAATTAGAGGCACAAATTCAATTACTGAAAAAGAAAATTCCATTTCTGCACGATCCTACGCAGCCTAAAGGAAATCAAGAAAGTTACTCCTTAAACATTTTATCGGAACGTGGCTTTTTGCCTAGTTTTTCATTTCCCACCTCCTTAATCACATTTGAAGGACTAAGCACCTGGGGTAATTACCAAGCAACAAATAACAGTGGTACACAAGAATCATCTAACTTCTCAATTGAAACTACTCGCGACGAATTGATTGCTCTTAGGGAAATTTCACCAGAGTCGATTTTTTACGGGTATGGTCAGGTATTTCAAATAAGATCAATGATATTAGAACCAGTTGGCTTCGGTTCATCCCCCCGCCTTTGCTCAGCCGGTTGCTCAGATCTAATCGAAGATGATTCTTTGGAAACGTGCCCTCAATGTGGATCGCCCGTCTTATCCGACGAAAAAAATAAAACAAATATTTTATTCATGCGTCCTAAAAAGGTGAGGGGTGAATCCATCGATTTTATTAGTGATCGAGACAACGAAAATAATCGCTCGGTAACAACTCAACTTAGCAGATTTTACCAAATTCCTGAACCCAACGAATCCTATCGAATTGGTAACACTAAAGTTATCATTAAAAAATTTACTCAAAATGACCGATGGGTAAAACTACTGTACTTATCGGGGCAAAGAAGGTTACATCATGCAGGGGAAACACAGTTACCCGCCCCCTTTTATTTAGAAAAATGCACCGACGTTAAAGGACAAAACTGGATCGAAGCAACGGTGTCAGCCAGCCCCAACAAAGATGCAAAAACCATTCCATTTTACCCCATTGTTAGCCGTCACATGGCTGCATTGTGCATTAGTCTCAGTCATTCATTCAATCAACCCGATAAACAGCTTGCCTATCTTGCAACGTTAGAGGCTCTTCTCAATCGCGCTATAACACGTGTACTTAAACTACCTGCTCGCAATGTTCCCTGGCGCATTGAGCGAAGACAAAATCTAATGCGTATTCAGGATGAAGAAACAGTAACCTATCAACCAACGACCGATCTTTTTATTCTAGATCTCACCATTGGTAGCAGCGGGCTAATTAACGCCATCGTCGTTTATTGGGATCAAATCGTTGAGGAAATGAAGCAACTCTGCCTTAAAGAATGCTGTTCAAAAGCGTGTTACCATTGCCTAAAAACATTTGAAAATCAGAAATTTCATCTGTTTCTTGACAAAACTATGTTTCGCAGCGAAGGGGAACATGAGGCCTCATTTTTTGAGTCCTGGAAAAAACAGCATTGGATTCAAATCTCCCCTTCAATTGTACATTCCAAGGCTGAAGAAGCATTTGATCATTTTTTAAAAGACCATAAGTATCTTGGTTACCACGAACCATCTCGTTGGACTTGGCAGCAGCCCTTGCAAAAAGATTCCGTTAGCTACCATGTGACTATTCCTGATTTTACTCTTTTACATGAGGGTCATCAGTGGCATATTTATATTGATGGAAAATCCTATCACCAAAAAACTCCCCAAATGATCCGCGAAGATTACCGCAAAAGAAATGAGTGGGTAACCCGACCACAAGATCATCTCGTGGTACTACCTGCCTCTTGGATACTTTTGGCTCAAGGTCTCATGGTCAACCCCACTCAAACATTTCATGAACAAAAATTGATTACCGAAAATCTTGTAAAACTATTAACCATTCCCCAGCGTTATCCTCCCTCATCCAAAAAATGGATTGATGAATATCTACCCCCCGATTCCAGAACATCCCTCTCTAATCTTCCAATAAAACAAACATCTCTTGACCAATTAAATGCGATGCTCACCAAAGAGCATCAATCATTTGTGGTAAATGAAAATCATCCCTCGTGGTACCTTTTTCCATCAAGTGCCATCAGTCGGCAAATCTTCCACGAGGTGATGGGAGCATCTCCATGGCCTATTGACGACTTTGATTCCTTATGGGAGATCCCATATCTTCAGCCAAAAGGCTTTCATAAGGATCGAAATGCCTTAATTTGGCTCTTTCATCCCATCGCCCTTTCCCAAAATCAACACCATTGGGAATTCTGGTGCCTACAAATTAGTTTTTGGGGATTCCTTGGTTTTGCTTCCGTTTTTGTGGAGGGAGAGCAACCAAAGATCATAAACAAAGATGCCTCTTAAAGGAGGCATGATTTGACTAGGAGCGTTAAAACTTCAGCGAACTTGAATTATCTAAGAATCAGAGTATTTTCCGACTTTTGGCATGTGGGAGGTTCTTGGTCAAATCGTTAAATAAATATTGAATGATGTTTTATATTAGCCAATCTTGTTTTTAATGCCGTTAATTAGGAAAGGCCAAAAATTGGAACAAATGCCATGAAACTATCAGAAACGCTTCAAAAACCTCTTTTACGAATCCCAGCAAGTTACCAAAGCTCTTTTAATTGGTCTGTTTATGATGATCTTGAACGCCGGTTTGGGAACCAACAGCCCCGTGGGGGTGTGGTTTTTAAAACGACTTTTAAATTGGTCAATTACCATCCTTCCTGCACCCGCTGCCACTACTCTTTTGAACTTGATACCTATGGACGAGGATGTCTCCACAACTGCCAATACTGTTATGCCAAAGAACAATTAACCCAACATGGCTTTTGGAACCGACCGTTTCCCTTTCCTGTGGATATTGCGAAGGTGATTGCCATTATGGCGACGGTATTTGACACAGATCGACCGTCCAAATGGCGATCCATCCTAGAAAAGCGCATTCCTCTAAGGATTGGATCCATGAGTGACGCCTTTCTTTATATGGATCGTAAATACGGTGTTACCGCAGAACTTTTACGTGTTTTAAAACATTATCGTTACCCGTATATTATCTTTACTCGTTCCGACCTTGTGGCGGAAAAACCCTATCTGGATCTTCTTGATCCAGAGCTAGCGGTTGTTCAAATGTCACTTTCTGGTGACAATGCTACCCTCACCCAACAATTGGAACCCGGGGCTCCCAGTCCTCAAAAGCGTTTTGAGGCACTGAAGCGCCTTAACGAACGTGGAATTCGCACCGCAATTCGTATCAACCCGTTATTCCC
>JANWYU010000203.1 GCA_025055135.1 Pseudobdellovibrionaceae bacterium
TTCGGAACCAAAAATCCCAGCTTTGCTCCCATTGGCCTTAATAGTTGTTGATGGGAAGCTAACACCCTACTGTGCTTTCCGTCACCCACATATAAAATACGTTTTCCTTTCAACGAAGACCATTCCTGCCACAAAACAGCAACATCCAATAAGGCCTGAGTGGGATGGGCAGTTTGTCCCCACCCACCACAAATGATTGGAACAGAAATGTGCGTTTTTAAATCCTCAAACGGAAATGCCTCACCCGCTCGAATGACCATGGCATCAGGCCCTAAAGCGGCAATATTTCTCACCGTATCCCATTCTGACTCTCCCTTTTCAAGGCTACTACCCACTGATCCTGACAAAGTTATTGTCTTTGCCCCCAATCGCATTACTGCTGTCTCAAAACTTAATCGCGTACGGGTACTGGGCTCAAAAAAAACCAATGCTACCAATTTATCCATCCAACGCCCAACACCCTTTGAGTGTGACCTTTCCAAATCAAGAAATTGTAAGAAATCGGAAAAGAATTTTTCCGGATTTGGTAACTCTGACGGAGTAAGCTTTAAAAGGAGCATTGTTCTTATAAGTTATCATGACGCCTCAACCTACTGGAACCACAAGCAAAAACGCCGCGCTTTGCCAATAACCTATAAGACCTTATCTTTCTGTTTTTCGCAGTAAACTCACATAAAAGGGTCCACCAGGGGCCCTATCAGGCAGAAAATAGTAACCCCATTCCGTAGGTTCACTAAAGGCAAGGTTCAGTTGGCATCTTTCTAATTGACCCTTTTTTGCTACCAACTTCTGAACAACCCCATCTCCCTCTCCGGGAGATACCGAACATACAGAATATAACAAATAGCCACCGGGTTTCAAACTAGCCCATGCCCCACTCAATAGCTCATATTGCTTAAACTGCAAATTTTGAGAATAGCGAGGAGTCCACCGTGACAAATGAAACCGGGAGCGCAACAAATGACGCTCTCCTGAGCAGGGAGCATCAATTAAAATACCTGAAAAAAATTGAGGATGGGTTTTAGCAAAAAGCCCACCTGATTGCCCACAAACCTGTATTTTTTCTCGTAATTGGGGTGGAAGATATTGTCTGAGATTTCGAACCAGTCTTTGCCGACGGGAATAGTTGGGTTCATTACTTAACAAAAATTGATCCACACTTAAACGTTCAATAAGACCTAGAGTTTTTCCTCCCGGAGAGGCGCACATATCCAAAAACTGCTGTCCTTTATCAACTGGTAACACCTGGGAAATTAAATAGCTCACACTATCAGATACATAAAACAAGAGTAATCCCGAATGTTCATCTCGAGGGATTTGTTTTAAGTGCTCTCCCCACAAAAATGCATTTTTTAAACCCCAAGGACTCACAAAGGGAGTTAAACTGCCTTTCCATTTGTCTTTGGTGGCTTGATCGATAAACGGGTTCAATCGTACAATTTTAGGAGCCGGCTGCAGTAAGGCTGGCAATAACGTTTGCCATCGATCCTTCCAATATTGTTGATAGAAATCATGGAATTGTTTCGGAATATTCACGGGAACACGATTCTATTAACAAACGCGCACTTGCCTCATCATTTTTCAATTGAAAAAACCACCGCCCACTAGGATAAAGAACAGCGCAGATTCCCTGCTTACAAAAACCCAAACAGCCACTCCGGTTAATACGGATCCGCACCTCACCTTTTGCAAGATTCCCCCCACTCTGATCACTAGCAAAATGTTGTTTTACCAACTGGTGTAAAGCTAAAGAACCCTTACCAGCACATTTATCCCCTTGTGTTGGATCCCCGTTGGTACAGATAAATAAGTGTTTATGGTAACTCATATTTTATCAGCCTGAAAACAATCTCTACACCTAACTTACCTTTTGGGCAAAAACCGTTACCCCTAAATAATATTTTTGGTCCCTGCCTTTTCTTAACACAAAAACCTCAATATGAGCAAATAAATGTAATAAAAAGAAAAATGGAAAAAGCGGGGATATCAGAACTTTAGTGAAAAACGAAGCGCGATAAACTGAATAATTAATGAACGTGGATACAACACTGATGA
>JANWYU010000169.1 GCA_025055135.1 Pseudobdellovibrionaceae bacterium
ACTGGAAGGCAAGTATGGCTTTATTCAAGACCAGAAGGCTCATCCTTTTCTATTCGAGGGGCTGGAAGACCCGCTCTTTTCGAAAATAGGGTTATTGTAGGTTTTAATGATGGCTTTATGGTTGCGCTTGATGCCCATTCTGGAAAACAGATCTGGGAAACAGAGCTTTCCAAGAAGGGAAGGTTTCGGGACCTTGATAGTGATCTAGTAGTTCATGAGGGAGTGTTATATTTTGGTTCTGTAAATGGTCCTGTTGGTGGATTAGATCCCAAAACTGGTGAGGTATTATGGGAGTTACCACATAATATGTCAGGTGGGTTTGCCTTTTCTCAAAACGTTTTTGCATTTGGGGACTTGGGGGGGCACCTTTGGGAATTAGATAAAAAGCAGCGCACCCCAACTTTAGAGCTTAAATCTCAAAGGGGTTTGATTTCAACGCCGGTTTATTTAGGTAACCGTTACCTATTATATGGGGAATCCCAAGGTGATTTTGTTATTTACGATCGCATCGCACGTCGTGAGTGGGGCCGGTATGCTACCGGGCGCGGTCTTGGAGGAGGGGCTCCCAAGGTCTTTATTCAAAATGATAAAGTATGGATTTATGTAGTTTCTAACGAGGGTTACCTTTATGCGTTTTTAAGAGATTGGAACCAACAAGAGGAAGTTCTTTATTAAGAGGAGGGAGGCGCTGTCTATGAACCTAAGAATCATAGGCTCAAGAATAGAAAAACCCATGTATAGCTCCTTTCTGTTTTATCGCAAAATACTTTTTGGAATCATGCTCATGTCTTGTAGTTCTGGGCCTTGTCACCGAGAAATAAGTAATGAGCAATCATCAGCAGGACCTATTAATAAGAAGATTCTTCAAGTAAGAGAAAGTGCAGGAGAGCCGATGGATCAAAAAGTAACCCATGAGATATACCGAGTTTATGTTTATAAGTCAGACGGTACCATTCAATGCGAGCCATCTATAAAAGCGATTCCTTTAGTAACCATAAAAAAAGAACTTGAAGATGCGAAAATTCAGGTGTTTGAAGCTACCCATATGGACAGCGGAATGATGATGATCACCTTATGTGGCGCACCCACGACAAAAATTTATCGTTTTCAAATACCCAAATCTGATTTGGAAAAGGCAATCAAATTAGGTTTTAAGGAATGGATCCCTCAGTAAGAAGGCTTTTTGAAAAAATCTAAGCCCAGTCAAAATTGAAGCTAACACTAATTCTTGGTGTTTCAAATTGATGGGCAGGAACCTCGTGACGAAGCCAACTTTCAAAAAGAATTAAATCCCCAGGCCTTGGAAAAAGTGAAATATAATTGGAATCAAGGGGAGTTCGAATGGGAGGACGGTTCATAAACAGGGGAAGTCGGGGATCTTCAAATCGAATGGGGGTAGGACCAGGGATTTGTAAATAAAATGTGCCGCTAATCACTGATAAAGGATGAATATGCCAAGGATGGTAACAAAACTTGGGCATGACATTAAGCCACATCCGACTTAGATACAGTTGGCTGGATTTGATCTCAAAGCCCAATAGCTTGACATATTGGGTTACCATTACGTTTAGTTTTTTACTGAGAGAGAAGAAGGAATCAGTCATTCGGTGAAGTTGATCAAGAGAACCATAGGAAGTATAGCCTTGAAAATATGATTTTTTTGACCAACGCTGTCCAGCAGCATCTGAATGAAACACCTGCTCGGCATCAACTAATAATTGATGAAAAAGCTTTGACCTCGTGGATATAAACTTTTTTTTGTGAATAATTTGGGTTGCAAAACATATAGTTGAGGCAGAGGCCATCAGTTACCTACCCCTATTATAAAATGAGTTTTCGCAACTCGGTTTGCGAATATACGTATTCAGCATAAATCATGGTATTGGCAATATTGCGATGGCCAAGGGCCACTTGAACCAGTCGAATATCCTTAGTTTTCTGATAGAGATTAATGGCAAAAGTATGTCGCAACGAGTGGAATTTCTTTTGAACAGGACGATACTGATACCAAATTTGCAATAATCGATCGTAAGAGATGGGAAATAAGAAAGAGGAAGATTGGGTAGCACTATAGATGCGAAGCTCTTTAAACAATACCTCGGGCACAGGAATCTCACGATCATTAGAGCCTTTAACTCCTCGAATAAAAACAGTTTGCTCGTAATCATTAAGATCTTCCTTTTTTAAATTCAAAATCTCTTGTGCTCGAGCTCCAGTGTTTAAGGCAACCTCAAGAAGTAAAACGTTTCGAGTGTCCGCTGTACGAAATTTTTGTAAGATTTCCTTCAGTCTTTGCACCTCCGGAGGTAACAAATATTTATTTTTATTAAGTGAATAACGACTCGTTACCATAAAGAGAATTTTGAAATTGTTTTTTTAAAAATTCAATTTTTTATCTTAAAAAATATTTTGGATCCTTTAAAAAATCTGTTAAACGATCAACAACCCAGTCCGGATCATCGAAAGAAAGGTCGTGTCCTCCCCAATCATGGATTTGCAGAGCACACCTCCAAAAACGATGAATTTTATAAGAACAATCCACATTAACCATTCGATCATTTTTACTGGCTAAAAGCAAAACGGGTAACTGAGGCTTTCGAATTGATCCTTTAAAACGGGCCGCAGCTACCAATTGACGCAAAAAGTTTTTCAGGGCGGTAGGTGGCACATGTGAAAACTGCGCTGCCCACTTTTCCTTTACACTCTTTTTCTGTTGAGACACGAGACGAAGAATATGCATCTCTCTGGCAAAAGGATCCTGGGTAGCCGTGTTTAAAAGAATGCTTTTTAAATACTTTAAAGCATTTGGTTGAAGTCTTTTCCATGGTGGAGAGATGGCTCCGAGACTAACATTAATTAAAATAATTGCCTTTAATTCTTGAGGGAACCGATAGGCCCAATCAATTGCAACCATTCCTCCTAGTGAGATTCCTAAAAGAATGGGCTTGGGTTGGCGCCCAATGAAGTGCGAACGCTTTCGCAGATCATCAGTATAGTGTTCTATTTTAATAAAAGACGAACGATGGGCTTCAGTTCCATTCCCAGCAAGGTCTAAAAACTCTACCTGTTTAAAAGTGTCTAAAATTTTAGGCTTAAAAGGCCCCCAATGTTCTTGGTTTCTGGCTAATCCTCGAATGAGTATTAAATGCTCATCTAATTTCTGCATAAGATAAGATGCAGCTCATGTGTTGGAGTTTTTTAAAGACGAAGAGGTTGATTGATCCCATTCCATGACATTTTTAGTATACCATCGACGCAACCCGTTTTCCCAGTAAAATTCTTTTTGTTCTGCCGTGAGCTCCGACCAAATTTTCCGATTAATGAGGGCTCGTAAACAGAAGTCAAAAAAAGTTAGATGGCGCCGTAAAACCCTA
>JANWYU010000171.1 GCA_025055135.1 Pseudobdellovibrionaceae bacterium
CCTTTTCTAGACTTTAAACCCTATTATCCTTTCGAATTGCCCTCCGAATGCACTAGCTAGATGTAGGGGACTTTTTCACTTTTTGGGGAGGAAACATTATATGAGTCAAGCTGCCATCAGACACTCGTTGAAACCAGGAGATACCGTCCGTTGTCGTTCTCAATATTGGCGCGTAGTAGGGGTTAGGCCCCAACACCACCCTTTTGTGGAACTGGAGTGGATCCCGGTAGGCCCCCAGCGCCACGGAATTCCAGAAACCGTAATGGCCCACACAGAAATCGAAAGAATCGAAAGGTTTCCACCAGAAGACGTTTTCTGTCCAGCGCCTAACGGCAAACAGATTCGTTCGAAACGTAACTATAAACCATTTTGTGAATCATTAAACCGCAAGAAAAAAACCTTTTCAAAAGACAGAGCAATGGTTCAATGCGCCCACTGGGGAGCAATCGAAATTAAGCCATGGCAGTTTGAGCCTTGGCGACGCATTCTCCAAGATCTTCCATTTCCCCGACTATTGATTGCCGACGATGTGGGGCTTGGCAAGACTACTGAAGCGGCCATTATCATTAGTGAATTAGTATGGCTTGGTCGCGCCGAACGGATCCTAATCATTACCCCACAACAACTCACCCACAAATGGCACCTGGAACTTTTTGGACGATTTGGGTTACCATTTGAGATATTCAACCGAGATAGCTATCAAAGACTCAAAGACGCTAGCGTCAAAAACCCGTTTGAAATCACCGAAAAAATTATCGCCTCCAAAGATTTACTAAAACGCTGGGAGTACGTGATTGCATTAAAAACAGTCTCTTGGGATCTAGTGGTCATTGATGAATGCCACCACTTTACCCACAATAGCCAATCCACCATCACTCTCCAACGCGAATTAGTGGAGGAAGTAGCCAAAAACAGTCCCGGTCTTTTGTTACTTTCAGCAACCCCCCACTCAGGAAGGAGTGAAAATTTTAAAAGTCTTATGACTTTAATTGACCCTTTGTTTGCTCAAGATCATCAAAACCAGTTTTCTTGGCAACGTTACATTATAAGAAGAACCAAAAAAGACTTAGAAAATGAAGGGGAACGCTTTTGCGATCGTCAGATTCAATCGCTCCCCGTTGGTGAAAATGTTCTGTTACCTGAAGAAAAACAGGTACTCAACAAATTAATGGAATGGTTTCAATCATGGCGCACCTATTTTCCTCAAGACGAAACTCAATCGCATCTTCGTCTGGAAACACTGAGAAAACGTTTATCTTCCAGCTGGAACGCCTTTTTTAATACCCTAATCCGCGTCCAAACCGTTAAAGAAACCATTGAAAAAGACTTACTGAAACAAATAGAAAGACTTGCAGTCCATAATGGGACAGGGAAAATTAAGGTTTTAAAAGAAAAATTAAACCATATTTGGAAACATCAAGCTCAAGCAAAAGTGATTATTTTCACCGAATACACAGACACCATGCTGTGGTTGCAACAGGCATTGAAAGAAAATCCTCCCCTCAATCATCTCTCCGAGCCATGGATTGCCACCATCGATGGATCATTAAACGAAAAGGACCGCATGCTTATTGAACAACAATTTGTTGATCCTCAATCCAACCTCCGATTATTAATCACCACTGACACCTCAGCCGAAGGTAAAGACTTTCAACATGCCTGCCATCACCTCATTCACTTTGAATTACCTTGGAGCATGATTCGTATGGAGCAAAGAAATGGGCGCATTGATCGACTGGGGCAAAAAAGAATTCCTTATATTTTTAATCTTATTCTCGACCACCCTACAACCCTTGATCAAAAAATATTGCACAACCTAATCGAACGCATGGAACAGGCCAAACGAGAATTGGGTAGCGTCAACCCCATCGCCGAACAAATGAGCGACTACTGGCTTGCTGAGCAATTATTAAACCGCAAAGAACAGGCCATCTATGAATGGATGGACCAACACACTCAAGAGGCCAAAAAGGACACCCTCTATCAGTATCATTCCCAATCTCAACCAATCGATATTTCTCATTCCCCCATACTCCCAGAAAAACTATCGATCTACAATACCCACTTTGATCCCAAATTTTTCAAAATTAAACTTGAAGCCCTAGGCGGTAAGCTCAAAGACACATCCAATCCAGATGAGTTTGATCTAATGCTAACATATCCTAAAGAACAAAGTAAGGGATATGAAGTATCTCGATGGGACTTTGAGTTACCCAGTTACCTAATTCAACGCTACCATTTTCCTGACCACCTCAATCCATGGCGGGTAACCTTTAATAGAGAATATTATTTAAAATATGAACATTATCTCCTTAAGGGAGGAAAGGATAAAAAGGAGCTAATCTATCTTCACCCACTCCATCCCGTTGTGCAAAAAGTAGAAAAATATTTTTATCAATACATCAATCAAGGTAGTTACCCAGTGTTTCTGTTTAAACCCCAATCCGATAAACAGGGGCCCCTTATCTTAGTTGAAAAAAACGCTTTGTCACCACATTCGACCATTATTGCCCGAACCTATCGCGTTTGGGATCCTAAGTTAGAACAATGGAGTGAAATCGAGAGCATACTTTCTCACTCCGACTCTGTGATCAATGGATCGCAAGAAACTGAATTAAATAAAGTTGACCAACTGTGGAATGCCGAAAAATGGCACAAAACCTTACAGCAATCCATGATCGATTGGGCAAAAGCGATTCAAAAACAACTTCAGGATCATATCGCTCCTTTTATTGAAGAAAACAAACAACTCACGGATCTTAAACTGCGCAACAAAAGGGAATCCTGGATTAATCAATTTTGGTCAATTGATCTAGAAAAGTGTTACTACCAAATTATTGCTGTTTTGTGGCCCCAACACGATAACAAAAAAAATGGTAACAAATAACAAATCTAGATAAAAATAAGGAGTCTTCATGGGAGCAGCACAAAAAATTACATCTTTGTCCGCATTAGATGGTATCCGTCCAGAAGGTCAATTTTTAAACTCCGAAACACTTACCCTTTTTGTACAAAGCGAGGGATTTGAAAGTGTTAAAAATCGCTTTATTGGAGAAAAAATTCGCGCTTTGCGTGAAGAGTACAAATTAGTCCATCATTATTGGTCACGCCATCACAAAACGGGATCATCGAAGCGACTAGAAAACAGTGTAATTCAATGGATACAATCGCTGATTAAATTTTTAGGGTACCAAAATTTTGAACAGAAAACTTATAAAGACCCCAGCTCCGGGCACATTATTTATTACTTAGACGGTGCTCCCGAAACCTCTTTAGGTATTTTTTTTGCCTTAAAATTCATAAACAATGAATCATCAAGTTACCAATCACTTGAAGAACGATGGCCTCAAAGTG
>JANWYU010000093.1 GCA_025055135.1 Pseudobdellovibrionaceae bacterium
AGCGGTGAAACTGATTGAAATGAAGCTAGAAAATTCAGTGGGGTAAACAATGTTACTAGCAATGAATAATGTGTCGGCTTTTGTACAGGAAAAAAGAGTTTTAAATCAATTTAATTTGACCCTCAGGCCAGGGGAAATTCACGCCTTAATGGGGCCTAATGGTTCTGGAAAAAGTTCTTTAAGTAAAATTCTGGCAGGTCACCCTGACTATCGGGTTACTGAGGGAACTATAGAAATGGAAGTTAATTTGCAAATGAAAAGTCTTTTGGATATGGAGCCGCACCAAAGGGCACAAGCTGGGCTTTTTGTAGGACTTCAGTATCCCATTGAGGTACCTGGTGTTACCAATTTTTCTTTATTGTTTCATGCCTTTAATCGCATCCTTGAAGCCCATGGTTCTGCTTCGCTTAGTGAGAGTGAGTTTCGAAAACTTGCCTGTGATAAACTAAGGGTTTTACAAATGAATGAAAGCTACCTTGATCGACCTGTGAACGTAGGTTTTTCAGGAGGCGAAAAAAAACGTAATGAAATCTTGCAGCTCTTAATATTAAATCCCAAAATTGCCATTCTTGATGAAATTGATTCCGGTTTAGATGTTGATGCATTAAAAATAGTAGCCCATGGTATCTCTCAATTTCGTTCCTCTAACAACGTGTTGGTTTTGATTACCCATTATCAAAGGTTACTAGAATTTGTGCGTCCTGACTATGTGCATGTGATGGTGCAGGGTGGGATTCGGCACACGGGGGGTTGGGACTTGGTTTCAAAAATTGAGAAGCAAGGATACGATTGGGTGACGTTATGATGGCAGGTCCATACGAGCAATTCGAGTTACTCAAATACACTCCTTTGAAAATACTTCAGGAATATAGAAGCCGCTCCCAAAGAGGTATATCACTTAGCAAGGACTCCTCAGGGTTACCTTCGGGAACTTTTTTAGATTTTATTAATCATGTGAGTCAAAAGAATAGTTCCAAAGAAATGCTGTCTCAAATCACTCAGATGTCTCCTCAAATGATCTATGCTGATCAGGTGGGTTCAGTTCGTTTGCCATTCTATGATGTTACCCTTTCTGGGATCCGGTGGGATGTGAAAAATCCAACAATTACGAATATTAAGCGGGCTGGGGACTTTTCAAAGGAAGAAGTGCTCATAAAAAATTCTGGTATTTTTCGAATTCATTTGTGTCCCCATGTTTTTCAGCGCTTACACATTAGTTACTCGTTGGAACCGGCCGTACATGCTGTGGTTGTTGAACTGACCTTGGAAGAGGGATCTTTTTGTGATTTCACCGAGATTATTCCCTCACTTCCGTCAGAAACGTATTTGGCACGTCTTTTAAAAATTCAATTAAAAAAGAATGCCTATATATGCCATATGCTTGAAAGGAAGGGTCATTCTGGGTACGTAAGAAGCGATATTATGGTAGAATTGGACGAGCAGGGAGCAAGGGCTTGCCTATGGGGAGCGCTAGAGGGGAACGGAACGTCCCACAATGACTTAGTAACGGTGATTTCCCATCGTGCGTCGGGCACTGATAGTCATCAATTTTACAAACTTAATTTAGATCAACAGGGTCGTTTATCGAGTTTACATCACGTTATGATAAGTTCTGATGCTCGGGAATCCAATGCTCAGCAACTGGTTAAAGCTTTGTTACTTAATGATCAAGTTGACGTGAAGGTGAAACCCATGCTCGACATTCGCTGTGATGAAGTAAAGGCGAATCATGGTGTGGCCTTTTCTACTCTTAGTGGGGAAGAGTTATTCTATTTAAAATCGCGGGGGATCCCGGAGGATCAGGCCCGTTTGTTATTGGAGTCAGGTTTTTTATCTGAAGTATATGCTTTGAAGGAGCAAGACTGTGATCGAGAAATGTCTAAAAGATTTTCCACTCCTATCTAGAAAAATTCAAGGTAGAAGGATTACCTATTTGGACAGTGCTGCTACTACGTTAAAACCTTGGCCAGTAATTGAAAGAGTGTCACAGTTTTTATCCTTTGAAACAGCCAACGTTCATCGAGGTAGTTACCGCTTATCTAATCAGGTTACCGAAAATTTTGAACGGGTTCGAGAGCGCCTGCGGTCTTTTATTGGCGCATCCTATGCCTCAGAAATCATATTTACCCGTGGAACTACTGAGAGCATCAACTTAGTAAGTTTTTGTTTGGAAAACGCCCCGTTTCTTGAAAGCAACGATGCCATTTTGGTAACCCAGATGGAGCATCATTCAAACTTTGTTCCTTGGCAACGACTTGCCAAAAAGAAAGGGTGTCGCTTTTTGGTTTGGCCGTTAAATAACCAGGGGGTCCTGGATCTTGATGATTTGAGTAAGATTTTAAAAAATCATCCGGTGAAATTGGTTTCTTTTTCTGCTCTGTCAAATGTTTTGGGGTGGGGGCCCTCTGTAACAGATACGATCGCTTTAATTAAAGGTTTTAATCCTTCAACTTTAGTGATGGTGGATGCTGCTCAAGCCGTCACTTTTATGTCGATAAATGTTACCCAATGGAATTGTGACTTTCTTGCCTTTTCTGGTCATAAGATTTTTGGTCCTTACGGGATTGGTGTGTTGTATATGAAAAGTCATCTGCAATCCCAACTTCCTCCCTTTCAGTCGGGAGGCGGGATGGTGGATCGAGTTACTTTGGAGGATACTACCTATTTAGATGGCCCTTATCGTTTTGAGGCAGGCACCCCTAATATTGAAGGGGTGTTAGGTTTAGGAGCTAGCATTGATTATTTTAGTCAGTTCTCTATAAACGATGTTGTGAAACATGAACAAAACTTAATGACACTGATTCGCCAAGAGCTCAGTAGAATCGATGGGATTCGAGTTTTAAGTAACAATACAATGGGTAACATCTTGAGTATTTCTTTCAACAAGGCTCATCCCCTAGATGTTGCCCAACTATTAAGTGAAAATAATGTGTTTGTTAGAGCCGGACATCATTGTTGTCAGCCTTTGATGCAGAGGTTTGGTGTTACAAGTTCCCTGCGCGTTTCTTTGAGTATTTATAATCAGCCTGATGATGTGACTCGTTTTATCAATGCATTACATGAATCAGAACAGATTTTGGGGGGTTTTTAAATGATTCTTATTCGGGTTGCTCCCACACCAAATCCCAGCGCTAGAAAATTTATCTTGGATCGACCTGTTCTATTACAGGGTAAAGCTACTTTTACGAATCCTGAGGAGTGTGGTGATGTGCGTTTAGCTAGTGATCTTTTTTCAATTGAAGGTGTTAGACAGGTGCATTTTTTTGAAAACGTGATCACTGTTACTGTGCGTTTTGATGTGGATTTTGATGAGGTACAAGATTCCATTCTGGCGGTGATTCAGACTCGAATGCCGGTTCACGATCCCAATTTTAATCGCAAGAACGTGCCAGAAAAGAGTCGGGAGGATTTACCACCAGAAGTACGACAGATTGAAGAAATTTTGGATCGTCGGGTGCGTCCCGGGCTGCAGGGCGATGGGGGTGATATTGAGGTGATAAAGGTGGAAAACCAGCAGGTTTTTGTGCGATATCAGGGGGCTTGTGGTACTTGTCCGAGTTCAACCACGGGCACCTTAATGGGAATCGAAAGTATTTTATCTGAGGAGTTGGGTTATCAGGTAGAGGTATTACCGATCGATTAAGAAAGTTTAGGGTGATGAAGCCGTGTGAGGTTACCGTCGTTTTAGTGCGTCCCCTTTACGAATGGAATGTGGGTTCCGTCAGTAGGGCTATGGTCAATATGGGATTTGAGTCTTTGTGTCTTATTAATCCCCAGTGCTCTATTGGGGAATGGGCGCGGAAGGCGGCGGCCAATGGCCAAGCGCCTTTAGATCATATGGTAACGTATTCCTCATGGTTTGATTTTCATAAGGAACACCCTAATGGTATCCGTTTGGCATTTACCAACAAGGATGGGCAAAGCCGTATTGTGTCTCCCATAGCTGATGTCCTGATGGATCTAAAAGAACGTGACTTATTTGCTCTTCATGGTAATCAATTATACCTTTTTTTTGGACCCGAAGATTGGGGTTTAAATAATGATGATATTAGTTGGTGCCATCGTAGTGTGGTGTTACCTACCTTTGGATTGCAGTCTAGTATGAATCTTTCTCATGCTGTGCTTTTGGCCTTATTTTTGTTGAGACAATATATTTTACCCGCCCAAACCACCCCATTTAAGCAAAGAACCTTTCAAAACGACTTTGTCCAGGAAGGGGAGTGGTTTCCTGATCAAAGCTTTCGTAAGTTTTTACTTGGGTTGGGCTTAAAACTTGATGATCGTCGGGTGAGTATTTATTCAGCATTACGCCAATATTTTTTGAGGGCGTTACCAACCCGTCGCGAAAAACGTATGTTACAAATTATATTTGAGCAGGGCGCCCGCAAAATCAAAAGAAACTGGTCCAGTTAATTGTGGTGGGACCAAAATTTGGTTCTTTTTTAAGGGTTTTTCACCCAAATGCCCTAAATCAACACTCAATGGGACCAGTTCCTAAGAAGTTGGCGTTCCCAATTCGACAACCTTCGAACAGCCATGGAGGCATTTGCGGCGTGAAAGAGCGCTCTGCTGCTCTTAAGCTGGCGCACCTCATTCATGAACCGCTTGATCAAGCCGCGCCATTAATAGCCTTCTGTTTCGCTTTGTTAAACTCTTCTTCTGACAATGAGCCTGTCTTGTAAAGGTCAGTTAGGGTCTTTAGTTCCTCTGCTAGTGTTTTAGACTGAGATTTCGTTAGAGAAATTGCTCCGTTTTTATGGCGATTCAAAAAGCTACGAGCTTTTGACTCAAAGTTACTAGCGAAAAGCCCCCCAAAAAAGCGCAAATCTTCGTCCTTCTTGCACGATGCGGATAATAAAAAAATTAACATCAGTGCGACATAACTAGTTTCTAGTTGGTTTCGTTTAATAATTTCTCCACACGCAATAAAGCTCTAATATATGTCACAACCTTTCGAAGGTGTTTGTGTCCGGATCATATATTTCGGGAGGGGGATAACAAAATAATCCTCCTCCAGCATATCTCACTCCACCACGAACTAATACTCGCCCATCAGGCAATGCCATTAAAGTGTGCCCATATCTTGGAAAATTCATATTAGGTCCTGATGTGTAAGAGTTAAGAACTGGATCGTAAATTAGACTGGAATTAAGATCGGCCGCCGACCAGCCGGCGGGTGCCAGTCCGCCAGAAATTAACACCCGACCGTCTGGTAATATAGCAGCCGAGAAGTAGGCTCTCGGAAAAGGAAGCGATGCAATTGGATACCAGGCGCCTGTGTCTGGGTCATAGACTTCAGCCTCATCAGCCCATCGCTGTGTTCTATGACGTGAACTCACTCCTCCGAACACGGCTACCCTTCCATCTCGTAGTTTTGCAAATGCAGCAAAAATCCTCTCGTCAATCATTGGAGACGTGGCTACTGCTGAGGATGTCTCGACATCAAGAAGTTCAACAGTCGTTGAACCCGTTCCTCCTTCACTA
>JANWYU010000118.1 GCA_025055135.1 Pseudobdellovibrionaceae bacterium
TTTCTTCCTTTAACTGTTGAGTTTCAGGAGAAGTTTTATGCCTCTGGTAAAATTCCCGGGGGATTTTTTAAAAGAGAGGGTAAGCCATCCACTCAGGCGGTTTTGGCAGCCCGTTTGATTGATCGTCCCATTCGCCCGCTATTTCCGGATACTTATCGCTGTGAAACTCAGATAGTGGCTACTCCATTTTCTATTGATGGAAGTTTTCCGATAGAAATACTTTGTTCTTTGGGAGCGTCGGCGGCCCTTCATATTAGTGATATTCCATTTAATGGTCCCACGGCGGCCATTCAAGTTGGGCGAGTAGATGGGCAACTGATTGCCAATCCCACTTCCCAACAGTTGGAAAGATCGGATTTCGACATTATTGTTGCCGGTACAAAAAATGGCATTTTAATGGTGGAAGGCGAGGCTAAATTTATTTCGGAGTCGGATCTTTTGGCGGTATTGCGTTTTGCCCATCAAAATATTCAGCCCTTACTGTCGGCCCAGGAGGAATTACGAGAAAAAACGGGGTCTAAAACCAAAAGGGAGGTAAAGCCCTTAGCAATTGATCCGGATTTTTTTCAGAAGGCCTTAGATTTCTGTTACCCCAGGGTAGAACAGGCATTTCAGTTGACCGTCAAGCAAGAAAGACATCAGGCGTTGGCTGATGTGTTTGCAGAGGCGGAAAACGCTTTCGTGTCCTCTGCGGGGCTGTCTGGTGAAGAGGCTCAGTTGCGTCTTAAGTGGCTCAAAACGGCCTTTGAAGAGGTGAAATATAAGTTGGCCCGTAAAATGGCTCTTCAAGGGAAAAGATTGGACGGTCGTGCTTTGAATGCCATTCGTCCTATTACTTGCGAGGTGGGATTGTTACCACGAGCTCACGGTAGTGGTTTATTTACTAGAGGTGAAACCCAAGTATTGGGTACTGTGACTCTGGGTACGGGAGACGATGAGCAAATGGTTGATTCCATTTTTGCAACAGGGACGAGGCAATTTATGTTGCATTATAATTTCCCTCCTTACTCGGTGGGAGAGGTGGGGCGGTTTGGGAGTCAAGGGCGTAGGGAGATTGGTCATGGTCATTTAGCGGAAAGGGCCATCAAAGCGGTAATTCCTCCCCATGCGGAATTCCCTTATACCATTCGGGTGGTAGGGGATGTTTTGGAGTCAAACGGCTCCTCCTCGATGGGAACGGTTTGTGCTGCAACTTTGGCCTTACTTGACGCTGGGGTTCCCATATCTGCCAATGTGAGTGGGATTGCGATGGGTTTAATCAAAGAGGGGGATCAAACCGTTATTTTGTCCGATATTTTAGGCGATGAAGATCATCTCGGTGATATGGATTTTAAGATTGCGGGAACAGCTCAGGGAATAACCGCAATCCAAATGGATATTAAAATTGATTCTGTAAGCTTTCAGATTATGGAGCAGGCCCTAGAACAGGCCCGTCAGGGTCGAGCCCAGATTTTGGCTGAAATGGAGAAGGTTATTCGGGTACCACGAGGGCAATTATCAGAATTTGCTCCAAGGGTGGAAACCCTTAAGATTAACCCTGATAAAATCCGTGACCTTATTGGGCCAGGTGGAAAGGTGGTTCGTGGAATCTGTGAGGTAACAGGGGTTAAGATTGAAATCGAAAATGATGGTCGGGTTCATGTCGCCTCCAGTGATTTAAATGCCATTGAACAAGCCAAAAAGATGATCTACGAAATTACTGCTGAACCTGAAGTTGGAAAGGTTTATCGAGGACGCGTAGTGAAGATTGCTGAATTTGGAGCCTTTGTAGAAATTTTACCCAACTCCCAGGGACTTTTGCATATTTCTGAAATTAGTCATGAAAGGATTCGATCGGTTAATGATGTGTTTAAAGAGGGAGATGATGTTGAGGTGAAGGTGATTGATATTGATCGATCTGGTCGTATTAAGTTGTCCCGTAAGGCACTGATAACAAAATCCTGACGGATGATTCAAAAAGTTGAGTTGCCCGAATTAGGGCTTGTTGTTCTGTTAGAACCCCAAAAGGTGGCGCCTTCCCTTTCTGGTTCTGTTGGACCTTTTAGTGTTGGGATTTGGTTACCTATTGGATCTCGCTTTGAAAAAAAGGGGGAATTTGGCCTAAGCCATTTAGTGGAGCACTTAGTATTTAAAAAAAAATCGGTAACAAACTTGGTCAAAAAACTTGAAGGTAAAGGGGCGGATTTAAATGGATTTACGAGTCATGAGTATACCTGTTTTCAAGTAACATGTTTAAATGAGGATGCAGAGCCTGCACTTGAATTTTTGGGGGAAGTACTTAAGGATTTGGTGTTACCTGAAGAAGAATTTGAAAGGGAAAAACAGGTTATTATTCAAGAAATTTTAAGTGCTAAGGATGATATTGAACAGGATTTTCACGAATTTATTTTAAAAAATAGTTTTCCCCAAACGGGATTGGATCGTTCCATCGCCGGGGAAGTTGAGGAATTGCGTCAATTGCGTCTTGTTGAGGTACAATCGTATCATCGTCATTTGTATCAACGGGGTAGGGCGGTCATATCAGTTGCGGGGATTTTTCATCCGACTCGGATTCGATCATTGATCAACGAAGTGTTTCAGTTCCGGAAAAAAATAAAGTGGTCTGATTACGGTCGCCTTTGGCAGGGTTACTTTTCGCATTTCGAAGGATCTGCGGTTTCTCGTGCATTACAACCAGGAGTTTTCATCCATGAAAGGAACACCCAACATCTCTATTTGAGTGTGTTATTTGAATTAGATTCCATTTTTAGTCCGGAACGATTTTATGCTCATTTATTAAACTCTTGGTTTGCTCAAGGAATGGCATCACGTTTATTTTTTCGTCTGAGAGAGGAGTTAGGGTTAGTTTATTTCGTTAATGGTAGTGTTGCCACGTTTTTGGATCGCGGATTTTATTTAATTGAGGCTTCAAGTGATCCGCAAAAGATGCCCGATGTCATTGAGGTTTTATTTCAAGAGCTTGAGCTGTTAAAAAAACAGTCGTTTTCCTCATCTTGGTTACAAAAATATAAAACATTGATTCGTGGACAAACGGTGTTGGCCAGTTTTGATCCAGAAAATCGTATGGGATCTTTGGGTGTTCAGGAACTTTACTTTCAAAAACCCGAGACTCTTTCCCATTATTTAAAGAACTATCAAAAAATCACTCAGTCACATTTAAAGCAATTTGTTAAGAAACGCTTAAACTTATCTCAGGCTGGCGTTTTTTTATATGGTTCCCAGGCGAGTAAATTCCCTCCTTTTGTCCAAGGTTTGCTTGCCAAGGCTGTTTAATCGATTTGAAAATGCATTAAGGTCGTGATGAAGGGATCCTGACTCTGGGCGAAGTGTCTTTAGGACTCTTACAAAATCGGATAGCCTGTAATTGGAGGCTTTATGGAGTTTCGGATTGAAAAGGACACTATGGGAGAAGTTAAGGTTCCTGCTGATCGTTATTGGGGGGCTCAAACCCAAAGATCCCTTCAAAATTTTAAAATTGGAGGCGAGAAGTTTCCCCCTTCGTTTATTGCCGCCTTTGCTCGGCTAAAAAAAGCCTGTGCTCAGACCAATCGAGATCTCAATCTTTTAAGTCA
The DNA here is from genome assembly GCA_025055135.1 of Pseudobdellovibrionaceae bacterium. GTDB lineage: Bacteria > Bdellovibrionota > Bdellovibrionia > Bdellovibrionales > Bdellovibrionaceae > JANWYU01. The sequence goes on from JANWYU010000118.1 coordinate 3,573, forward strand.
AGATAAGGCCTCGTTTATTATTAGGGCTTGTGAAGAAGTGATCGAGGGCAAATGGAATGATCATTTTCCGCTTGTGGTTTGGCAGACAGGATCTGGAACTCAAACCAATATGAATTTGAATGAGGTTATTGCCAATCGGGCCATGGTATTGATGGGACTTAAGTTACCCAACAAAGCGATTCATCCCAATGATGACGTTAATAAGGGACAGAGCTCTAATGATACCTTTCCTTCTGCCATGCATATTGCAGTAGCTATGGAAGCTACAGGTCGGTTGTTACCAAGTCTCAAGCAATTCAAAGAAGTTCTGCAGGAAAAAGTTGAAGAATTTAAAGACATTGTAAAAATCGGGCGAACCCACTTGATGGATGCTGTTCCTCTCACTTTAGGTCAGGAGTTTTCGGGTTATTTACGGCAAATTGAGCTATCCGTTGAGAGGGTTGAGGAGGCTTTAAACCATGTGTATTTTTTAGCCATTGGTGGCACTGCCGTTGGAACTGGATTAAATACCCATTCTCTATTTGCCACAAAAGTGTGTGAGTATTTGCGGCAAGAAACTGGGTTACCCTTTCAGTCGGCGCCCAATAAGTTTGAAGCTTTAGCCACTCACGATGCTTTAGTAACCTTTAGCGGGGCTTTAAAAACTGTAGCTGTTTCTTTGATGAAAATAGCAAACGATATCCGTTTGTTGGGGTCTGGACCTCGTTGTGGTTTCAATGAGTTGCAACTTCCTGAGAATGAGCCTGGTAGTTCCATTATGCCCGGCAAAGTGAATCCTACCCAAAGTGAAGCAATGACCATGGTTTGTGCTCAGGTGATTGGTAACGATCTTGCCATCACGGTAGGTGGCATGAATGGGCATTTTGAGTTAAATGTTTTTAAACCGCTGATCATTTTTAATGTTTTAAACAGCATTAGGTTACTCAGCGATAGTCTAGATAGTTTTCGACAAAATTGTTTAAAGGGAATTAAAGCAAATCTTGCGCAAATTCAACAGTATGTAGAAAGATCCTTGATGTTGGTAACAGCCTTAAATCCGGTCATTGGTTATGAAAAGGCGGCTGAAATTGCTAAGAATGCTCATAAGAACTCCACAACTTTAAGGGAGGAGGCCTTGCGTTTAGGATATTTAACTGCTGAGGAATTTGATCGAATTATTGATCCTAAAAAAATGTTAGGACCTCAACAGTAACATTTTTATGCAATACCCATGAGTTTAGGACGAGAAATTTCCTTAAACATATCCATCCCTCCTAGGGCCCAATGGTTGGTTGGCAAGCAAGAGGAGGGGAGCTTGCGGCCCTATATTTTCATGCGAAAGGAGAATTTGATTCCTAACCCGGGGTCAAGGCATCACATTGAGTGGTTTGATCCTCGTCCCATTATGTATTTCGAGGCTTTAGATTTGACCAACCATTCCTTTGGAGAGGCGGTCATATTTTTAGAAAATCTTACTTTTGGCCCAGATTTGGCTATGCCTCGTTGGGTATTTTGGGATTGCGCTTTGGTGCCAGGGTTTGTCAGTGGGTTTGCTATTCATCGTGATCAGTTACCTGATTCTATTCGAACTGCGTTTGGTCAGTTCAATGGGCTCAATAAAACAGAGTGGGTTCCCATTTCTTTGTTTATTATTATCCCCACCATTCATGAAGGTGAGTGGGTTGCCCATAATCTGTGTACCATAAATAGTGTTTTGCCTGAGGCTGAACGGTTGTATGGTTTGGGCTTTTTAACTAAGGCCTTTGGGCTTTGGTATGCCAATGTTGAGACCTGTATTGGGATGACCCAATGGCGTAAGCCGGCTTTGAAGTTGCACTCCCATTTTGGATATTTAGAAGTTTTAACTGCGTATTCGCCGTTACATACTTATGATGATACTATGACCTATCGTTGTGAGATCTCTACCCGAATTTGGCGCTTATTTTTTTCCCGAGAGGAAGATTTGTATTTTTCTCAAAATTTTTGCCGAAGTGATTTGGTGATTGATCCATTTGATCGGGACAGTATGAGGCGGGCGCAAATTGCAATCGAACAAAAAAAATATCGATTCTATTTAAGTCCAAGGGAGATTGCTCTTAGGGATGAGCGGTCGGTGTACACTTTATTTTTTAAGAAAGTAGGAGAATGTTTGTGATAAATAAGTTACCAGCTGTTGCCAAGAGCTTTGTGGCCTACTGCACTCATTGTGGTGCTGATAAGTTTCATACGGTGTTAGCCCATATTGACGAAGATACCGCTAAGGTGAGGTGTGATATATGTCAAAGAAAGACCACCTTTCGATTATCCCAACAAGGCAGGTCCTCATCCTTTAAAAAGGTAACATCGTCTAGAAATACAAAAGGTAGTGGGTTGTTGGATAACTCGGTTTACATGGGGTTGTTATCCCAGTATCAAAATCATCCTGAGAAGGTTTATTCGGCTCAGGAAAAATATCAAATGCACGATAAGATTTACCACCCCAAATTTAAACTGGGTTTTGTCACTCGAGTGATGGATGGCAGAATAGAAGTGTTGTTTGCTGATCAGGTTCGTCAATTGGTGTGTGCAGTAACGGATTCTGGTGTGAATGCCAAATGAGTCATAACAAGATGGAAAGTTGTGAAATAAGGTAGAGCCATGTCGTTGGCTGAAGAACCCATTTTTATTTGGTTGAGCCAATTTGCTTATGAACCAGAGATGGTTTATGGATCCTTGATTGTAATGATGTTTTTGTCATCTTTTGGGTTACCGATACCTGAGGAGGTAACCCTTTTAAGCGTAGGGTTACTAACCTATTTAGGGGCGCATCCTGAGATTTTTCCCCCTCCTTTTGAGGGAGCAAAAAGCATCAATTTGACTTGGGCCATGGTAATTGCCACTTTGGCGGTTTGGGTATCGGACTTTGTTGTTTTTTTAATAGGACGCCATTTTGGTACTGTTTTATTGCGGCAGCCATGGTTGCGCCGGGTTTTTCCTCAGTCGGCCCAAGAAAAAATTGAACATTGGACTCAAAAATATGGAGCCTACACCTGTGCCATTTTTCGTTTTACTCCGGGATTAAGGTTTCCCGGTCATTTGGCCTACGGAATGATGAAATTCCCGGCCTGGAAGTTTTTGTTGATCGATGGTGCCGCGGTCTTGATCAGTGTTCCAACGCAAATTTACCTGATGGCAACCTATGGTGAGGCTATCTTAGGAACATTAAAAGAGTTTAAGGTGATTATGTTTAGCCTGTTAGGTATTTTATTGCTCATACTACTTATACGCAAAATTGTTACCTGGAAGAAACGGGGAATCCCTGATTCTTAAGGGTCAATGGCCCGGATGGTATGGGCCTGGTTTTTAGCTATTGACGTTTCATATAAAAAACCAAGTGCCCAGATGGTTCAAAATGAATATGAATTGTGGTAAGATTTAGGTTAACTAGTGAGCTTGGAAGGGGCAGTTCTGCTGGGAATTTTTCTGGGCTTTTTTTCCATTCCACATTTACATATTCAAATTCTTTTAAAATACCTGCTACTACTCTTGATTTGAAGAGGGATCCCAAAAATGTAAAACTATTTTGATCAATCATTATGGAATTTAAATCAATTTCTCCCAAATTAATTGCAAGCCCTTCAGGGGTCAGCTGAAGTTGGGCAATAACATTAAATTGGATTGAGAATTGGTCTTCTATAAATAGACTTCGGATTCCCGTTATGGTACCTTTCTTGGTACGTGCTAATATTTTTATTTTCATCCAAGTTTCACCATTGGTGGACTCTAGCGCCGTTCCATCTACTATGAAGGGTTCCAGTAAATAAATTTCACGTTTAGTACGGGTCGCTTTTATCTTTATCATTAAATTTATATGAAATGCTAATTGGAGCGAACGATTTATAAAGGCCCGATCGATTGCAAGTAATACGTCATATTTGTGGATTGGCAAAGCCCGTCCTAAAGGGGCTGATCGGGATCGCCACCTCAAGTCGGGAGCCAGTTGATTCATGAGTGGATCTTCAAGGTAAGCGTCCCATCTCATCCATATCCCTTGATGTTGAGTTATACCAGATAATCTACCACCCAACTTTAAATTGGGTAGCATTTGATCTTGTCCCGTCGAACCGGGAGTGGGTAATTCGGCCCATTGATCTGGTATTTTGCTCGTAAGCCGATGTGCCAGGCGATTGATATGGCCAACAATCGATTGTTCCATCTTGTTGAGAATGGTTTCGGGAATGTCTCGGATTATTAAGGAGGATTGAAGTAATGATCGAAATTTACTATCGATCAGCTTAAGATTTGGGTGGATGATGCGGTTTCCTATTTTGATTTTTATTTCAGGAAAAATAAGCTTGTTATAGGAAACTGCCCAATCCTTTTGGTTTGTTTGGGCCTTTATTCCCTGCTCAAATCGAACCAAAGGTTTTTGTTGATCAGAAACCCCAATCCATAGTGGTAAACTTAATTTCATGGTACCCAATCGCACTTCGACATCAATCATTTCGAACTCACCCAGGTCTTTTTGACCCAGGTCACTCATGGTCATTCGATCGATGAGAACCCTCACATCAGTTAGATCAATGTGGAGAACAAAATGGGCGACCTCTTTTCTTTTGAATGCTTCCTTCGGCAAGGGATTTAACTGAGCAGATAGCTTAGCACCCCCTATGTGCACTTTAAGACCAGAAAGGGTAACATTGGGTCGTAATTCCAATTTTGGGAACTGAAGAAGCCACTGAGAAAGACTCTGATGGATCGTCTCAATCAAGTTCTTAACAAGGTCGGGTAGATTAAGATGATTCAAGTGGATGGCTGATGGAGCCGTCCATACGAAATCCGTACCCTGAGCGCTTTTTTTTAAGTTATTCGCTATTTTGTTGACTTGTTTTTCCAAAACCTCATTAAAAAACGATATGCCATTTGGCGTTATATACAAATGAAAGGCGTTAGGTATCCAATGCTTTTGACTAATGATATGGGTTGAACTGGTCGATGAAGGCCGATCTGCCTGAACAATAACGTTCCACCCTAGAAGAATTACAGCAATCCCCAGGGTCAATTTGCTTCTAATACCTTCACTTTTTCTACTTTTAATTCCGGTAATCATTTTATAAGGTTTAATTAATTGGTTTTTGCTATGTTTACACAACGCCTATCTTAAGCCCTTTAGCCAAATAAAGTGCACTTACCTTACATTGGGTTTTGTGAGGAACACAAACGCTATTTTGATGGATTGTTATTTTTATAGCACAGAGACAAATAGAGTTTTTCACTT
>JANWYU010000146.1 GCA_025055135.1 Pseudobdellovibrionaceae bacterium
TTCCCATAGAGTCAGCCCATACTGCATTATAGGCATCTTGCTTCTGTGGCACGTGGGTTACCAACAAAGTTGCTAAAGCACCAGAATTTCGATGGTGTTGGAATAAACGATAAAACTCAAATGGATTCTGCAGCGAAAATAATATTGTGTCACTATTCATTACTACAAAATAAGGGTAACTCTCTAATAAAGATCGTTGTTTCAGTAACGCCCCTCCGCTGCCCAGCAATTGTTGGCTTTCATCAGACAAGACTAATTCCGCAGGATGAAAAACGTTTTTATATTGCTGTAACCATTGAAACAATTTCTCAGCCAAGTAATGCCCATTGCAGATTACTAAAGGAAACTGAGCTGTCCTACCTAAAAAATACCAAGAATGAACAATCAAGGGTATATGAGCAAATTCTATTAGCGGCTTAGGACATCCATCAGTAAGAGGACGTAACCGGGTACCAAGGCCGGCGCTTAATAAAAAAACGGGAATATTAAAGTATTCCACTGAATCATGATTTATATCGTTAATTGGAATCCGGTCCATGAAGCATCCATTTGCTGTTTAAAATTTTTTCAACAATTTTCGTGGTGGTGATTAAATTATTTTCCTGCACCAAGTATGTTAAGCACAGCTGTAAAGCCTGCGGAATGTATCCTAGATAACGAAAATCATTCTTTAGATAGTATACACTAGCAAAACTGCCCGCTGCCTTTAATAGTCTTTGAATAATCTGAATACGATATAATTTTTGATCGAATTCTTTTTTCATTTTTCGGTGAAATTCCTCGATAATAAATTGTTCAAACTGTGGTTGATATTCCAAGTAACAATCAAAAACAAAACTCACCAAATCATAATAAAGTGGAGCCAATCGAGCGTCTTGAAAATCGATAAAGTATACTTGATCCTGGTAAACCATAATATTTCGGGAATGCAAATCGCGATGAGAGGGATAAAAACATTGTTGCCCCAAATATTCACCTATATAACGAGATTCGATTACCCAACGGTCCGCATATTCTTTTGTAGCCGAAACGCCTAAAGCCGCTTTAACTAAGTACCGCCAAGTCCACCCTAACTCAAAACAAAAGCGATGGGCGGAAAATTTATGACGATAAGCATGCGGCGGCATGTTCCACACCAAAAGCATTTGCTCAAGCACCATTTGCCCGCGCGTTACTCTCTTCTCTAAGTCACAGAGAACCGGACGAAAAAGCGTTGCGCCACCCAATTGGCCTGAGCCAGATAACGACAAGGATTCCTCCAAGGTAACATCACCCAAGTCTTGCTGCAAAATGAGCCCTAAGTCACCAGAGTAGGCAAATACCTCAGGCACATTAATACCCTGTTTCTTCCACATCTTCTGGATGATAAGAAAGTTTGAATGATCTTCATTAAAAGGTCTTTGGTAACACAACACGAAGGATGGAAGACGAAAATCTCGGATCAAAACCCGATAATATTTGCGAGTCGAAACATCTCCCGGTAACGGCACCAAACTTATTTCCTCTTTCCTTGATAAAGATAAGGATAAAGAAGAGGCTATCCATTCTTTAATTCTATCCAAATCTATACTACCTATTTTCATTGGAATTCCTGAAGGTAGGTAACATGACCGGTGCTAGCGGCTCAAGCATCATTCTGCCCATCGTGACCTGATAGTTTACGTGAGGATTATAAAGTGTTAACAGCAAGTGATTTTGTCCGAATTGCTCTGCTAATGTTTTCCAAGAAACTGATTTGCGAAAAGAGTGAATTCTACCCTTAAGCGGAGCGGCTCGGTACACCTTTCCAAAATATGCCATCGCATTAGTTTCCACTTCCAGCGCAGCTAAAAAACTTGGAAAAAAGTTTCTGGAAGCAAACCCTAATCTTTTACCCTGACATTTTTTCTTATCCATCAAATCCTCAAGCCGACGGGAACGGCATAACTTAATTAATTTAAGAACACCTCCTGGGCCATGATTATAGGCAGTTACTGCTAAAGGCCAGGATTTAAGGATTTGATAGTTTTGTTTCAAAACACGAGCAGCAATTTGTGCTGCAATAGGTGGAAAGTTCCGCAAATCTATACTGCGGTAGCGAGCCTCACTTTTGGTTAAAACAGATGGCATCAACTGCCATAGGCCACTTGCTCCTACCTTTGATCGTGCCATTACATTAAAGGAACTTTCCACAAAGGGCAGTCTGGTCAATTCCAGAGGCAACCCCTCTGAATCAAATAACCTTTCATAGTCAGCTAGGTAACGACCGGAAAAGTAAATACCCTGTATCATTTTATCTTTTTGACCGAGCTGAAAGCGCAGTTGCCCAATCAATTCTTTAGCTCTAACGGGAGTAATGAAGGTGCCAATTTTGGAAAATATGATCTTTTCGAACTCATTGAGTTGGGCCACATCTCGCACTTTAGAAATTTTCTTAATTGCGCTAATTACCTTATCCTTACTTTCTTCTACTCGTTTTTTGCGCAAATGTTCTTTTCTAAAGCGATGAATATCAGAACGCCGATTAATATCAGAAAAATCAACCACATAATAGATTAAATCCAAATTCTCACTGTCATGGATCACCCCCTTGTCCTGAGGGTACTTTGAATAAATAGAAATCCAAAAGTTTACCGCAGGTCTGAGCGCCGTCGAAATCTGAAACTCTTCATGTTTTTTCCAGCTTGGCTCTCTCCATAATTCCGATTTACTCACCGAACGAAACGGGTCTTCTAATTCCTCGTACAATGGACTATCGGTAACCTTTTCTGTATCAATCGTATCCCATGATGCAGCAATGTTACTATGAGCTCTCTGTCCCATCATTAAGACGGAAACCAAAATTAGGAGATCATGCTTCATAATGTTTCTAAAACCAAATGAATTACTTGATCGATAGCGTTTTTGGCCTCATCTACTTTTGCTCCATTATAAATAAAAACAAAGGGAATTATTTTTTTTTGCTTATTCGACTGCAGATAGCCCGCCAAACTGACTACTTGATTTAAATACCCTGTTTTAGCCCGAACAATCCCCTTGCTCTTAGTAAATCGATCTTTTAATGTGCCATCCACCCCTCCGACAGGCAGACTTACGATAAACTCTGGACCTACTTTGAAATCTAAATAAGCTGTTACCAACAATTGATACATGGCTTTGGCAGACAGCAAATTTTCTCGTGTAAGACCAGATGGATTGATAAGCCTCATCTGTTCTTTTGCATCTATCCCCTTTTTTTCCAACCATTGATTTAACAGAGACATCCCATGTGCTAAGCTGGCAGGAACTTGATAGTGAGACGTAACAAGCTTTACTAACATTTCAGCAACATAGTTATTAGAAAATTTATTCATGTCGGCAACCATCGCGCTTATCGGTTTACTCTCTTGAACCGCCACTTCAACTAAATTTTCATAATTTATATTCGATTTTAGTAACACATCGCCATTGAATTTTATTCCCCTCTGCTGCAAAAAAGCTTTCAAATTATATCCGAACCACAAAGGCGGAGATTGAATGGGGCAATACAAAATCTTGCGAGCAACTTCTTTATTAATGGTTCCGCTAATCACAAATCTCTCGGAATGTTCAGAGATCGATCGCGAGCAAGACACCATCGTGTCGGCATGCTTGGTAGTGACTTTGTTTTCAAGTTTAATATAATCATTCATTGGATCGACCTGAATCTCCGCCTTCTCGCCCTGGGCACCCGGAAAAATATGAAAATTGACGGAGTTCCAATTAAATGAGACGCTACTTACAGGAGCGTCATAGGCACGATTCGCTCGTTGCGCTAAACGGGATTCATCAAAATATATATCGTCAAAAAGACTAGTATCAATCCAAAGATCACCCGATATTTCTCGGTAACCGCGAACATAAAAATCATTAACCAATGACCACATGGATTCGCTGACAAATCCAGGATCTCCCGATCCTCGAAAAATAATTGGTCCGCGAATGGAATGTCGACCTACTTTATCGTGATATGCAAATAATTTATTTTTTACTGTTTCCCCGGACCCCAAGGAATCTAAGACAAAATAGGCGGTTACTAACTTTGTGATTGACGCCGGAATCATTAATTTTGTTTCGTTTAATGTTAAAATTGGTGCTTCCTTCTGACCCGTGAAAGAAATCGGTTGGATCAAAATGGCAAAGTCTTTTTGATATCCCGGAACTCGATTCAATATGCGCTCTATCTGATTATTGGAGGCAGAAAAAATAGTGTCTGTTATAAAAGTTATCGTAAACGCACAGGTTAACAATAAAAAAACTGGAGCCCCTTTATAAAATGGCGACATCTTTTTTATTAATATCATTCTTTTATTTTCACTCTGGTCTCAAGACTAAATCAATCAAATATCGTTTATTTTTTTTATTTTTTCTTTAATCATTAGAAGAAAATGAAACGTATTGAATGGGTACTCGTGTTCCTACCGTTTTTTTTGTCCTGGACGATCGACCGGCTGTTGAAACTTTGGGCTGTCAATTTAAACCGTCATCTTGAGTTTGGTTTTGTCAATTTTGCTCTGGTTTACAATCCTGGAGCCATTTTTGGACTTTTCTCAGAGTTACCTCCACTTTTACGGGTCGTTTCCCTTTCAACTGCCGGTATTTTTATTTTTTGTATTTATATCCTATTGCAGTATCTTATGCCTTTCAAAAGCCTAATCCTTCGTGGAGGCATGTCTCTACTGATTGGGGGAATTTTAGGTAACGTTGCCGATCGAGTTCTCTATGGTCACGTAATTGATTATATTTTTTTTCGGTTCGGCACGTGGAGCACCCCTGTCTTTAATTTTGCTGATGGGATTCAATGGTTAGGCTATGGCATGATTGTACTTTCATTGTTTCGTGAGGGTGGCGTTTTCTGGCCGGAAAATAATTCAAGAAATAAATATTGGATTAATCTGCCCTTTCAATTAAAGTATTGTTTCTTTTTGCTTGGAGTGGGGTTGGGTATCTCCCTCATTGTTAGTGTATTCAGCTACACATATCTACGGGTAACACTTTTGGATGTGGCAGGTAATAATCAAAACATTTTAAATCGTTACCTTTCCCCATTTTTGTTCACATTTCTTTTAATTACCTTCGGTATCGCCTTAAGTCTATTCTCTGTGGGAAAAATCATTTCTCACAGGATTGCTGGGCCATTGTTTGCCTTTGAACGCTACCTCAGGCAGCTTCTTGAAAATCAAGATGTTCGATCCATTCACACCTTTCGCTTACGGGCCTTTGATGAATTTAAACAACTAGAAACGCTGGCCCACCAAATTAAAAAGCGTCTTGAGAAGGACTGCCCTGAGCATTACTCAAATAAGCAAGTTGATAGCGACGTTTCCTCTGATCCATCAAAGATACCGCTGGAACATAGTCGCCATCTAAAGGGGTAAGGACAATTCCAAGTGGCTTAATTCTTTGAATCTGATTTTTCATTAATCCCTTGTTATAGGTGATTAGGATGTCTTTCCGGGTTTTGCAGGCATCATAAATTTCGGGCATCATGGGATGAAGATGGGACTTAATACTAAACCGCTGCCAGGGTAGCTGATATCCTTGTTTTTCAACAAATGCTGACAAGCTGAAATAACCAAAATTAGACGATGCAAGTCGTACCAAATTTTGAAAAATTTGCGCACATGTATGTGCATCATCCAAAGCCCGATGGGCCTTACCTGGATTAATTCCAAAATAACCGGCAAGTGTTTGTAATTTATGGTTTGGGACCCCTGTTACCAATTGGCGTGACAATAAACTGGTACACAGGCACTCCCCATGAGGTAACGAATAGTTTTCCTTTTCAAAGAACTCCGCCATAAATCCCAAATCGAAAGGCGCATGATGAGCCACGAAAAAATCTGCTTTAAAAAAATCCCAAATTTTTTTACTTACCTTATCCGCAGATGGAGCACCGGCCACCATTTCATTGGTAATCCCATGAATTTTTACTATCTCATCAGACATAGGATAAGTTGGTTTGATTAAAACTTGAAGAGAATCTAACATCTCCCAACCACGAAATTTAATTGCCCCAATTTCCACCACCTCATCAACAACCGGATAGGCTCCGGTGGTTTCAATGTCAAAGGCAATCCAGGTCATTTGATTAAAATCCATAATAAGTAATTATTAATTAAAAACTTAATTTTCACAACCAATGATTAAGCCTACCTTTTCGGCATCCCATTGACTCATAACAACTTACAGGTAACAATCGAAAACCAAAATGAACACCTCTATAGAAGAAATTAGACAGCGCCATGAATTACTAAAACAAAAGATTCGGCATTATGATTACCACTATTACGTGCTTGATAAACCAGAAATTACCGATGCCGAATACGACAAATTATTTCGGGAGTTACTCCATCTTGAAGCAAATTACCAACAATATTTGAATGTGGCCGACTCCCCATCCCAAAAAGTAGGAGGCGGTATTCTACCGGCATTTGCCAAGTTCGATCATCGCAAACCCATGCTATCCCTCAACAACATTTATACCTATCAAGAATTAATAGAGTTTGATGAGCGCCTCAAAAAAATCCTTAAGTCAGATGAAGAAATTATCTACTTTGTCGAACCCAAGTTCGATGGCGTGGCCCTTGAACTCGTTTATGAGAACGGACAACTGGTTCGCGCTCTAACTAGAGGAGATGGTGTTACGGGAGAGGATGTTACTGAAAATGCACGTAAAATAAAAAATATTCCACTACGGTTATTAACCTCTTCCCCTCCCTCTCTATGTGAAATACGAGGGGAGGTAATTTTTTACAAAAAGGATTTTAAACGATTGAATGAATTACAAAGCGAATTGGGGGGCGAATTATTTGCCAACCCTCGAAACGCTGCCGCCGGTTCTTTGCGCCAACTGGATTCTCGGGTAACCGCCAAACGTCCGTTACGGTTTTTTGCCTATGCTTTGGGCTTTTATCATCGAGAAGAATTATCGGTATCATCGCAAAGTGATTTATATAAATGGCTCTCCCAGATTGGCTTCCAAACTGCTCTGTTCTATTCGCCCATAGCATTAGTTAAAAAATGCCAGGGAATTAGTGAGATTGAAGCCTTTTGGAAGCAAATGAATGAATTCCGTCATCATCTTCCGTTTGAAATTGATGGCCTCGTAGTGAAGGTAGACCCCTTTGAACTACAGGAAACACTCGGTGAGGTAGCTAGAGCGCCTCGTTGGGCCTGTGCTTTTAAGTTTCCCCCTGAGCAACAAGCAACCACTGTTACCAACATTTTTTTTCAAGTAGGGAGAACGGGCGTCTTGACCCCCGTAGCACAGCTAAAGCCAATCACATTAGGGGGAGTAACCGTATCATTTACCACTTTGCATAACTTTGAAGAGATTATTCGCAAAGATATTCGCATTGGAGATACCGTGCTAGTTCATCGCGCAGGTGATGTCATTCCTGAAATTATTAAGGTATTAGTTGAGTTACGCCCTCCTCACTGTCAGCCTGTTACCTACCCTTCCGTGTGCCCAGCCTGCCAATCCCCAACTGTAGCCGATTCAGAGGAGGTAGCCATTCGCTGTGCCAACCCCAATTGTCCCGGAATCCGAATGGCTCAGTTGAAACACTTTGTCTCCCGTAAAGCCATGAATATTGATAAAGTTGGCGATAAACTTATTGAAGAACTATTTTCACAAGGGTTAGTAAGAAAATTTTCTGACTTTTATCGCTTGAAGGAAGAGGATCTACTAAAGTTACCACGCAAAGGAAATAAATCCGTCGGAAACATTTTAACGAGTATTCAGAAAAGCAAAAAGGTAACCCTATCCCGCTTTATTTACAGTTTAGGGATTCGCTACGTAGGTGAGGTAACAGCTCAACATATCGCTCATCATTTTATGACTCTGGAGCAATTTTTGTCCGCCTCCGAGGAAGATTTGTTAAAAATTGATGAAGTCGGGCCCAAAGTGGCTCGAGCAATCAGGGAGTGGCTACGACAACCCGAAAATAAAAAAGAAATCGAAGAGATGCTTAAATTGGGAGTCGAGATTATCCCCGAGCAGAACCTAGCTACACCAGAGTCCCCAGGCCATTTATCCGGCCTTACCTTTTTAATTACCGGCACCTTACCCATCCCTCGAACAGCCGCCGAAAGATGGATCATTCAAAATGGGGGGAGAATGGCCACATCCGTAACCAAAAAACTAAGTTTTTTAGTGGTTGGTGATGCTCCTGGTAGCAAATTAGAAAAAGCAAAAAAACTTGGAATTCCTCTTATCAGCTGGGAGGAGCTACAAAAAAAAGCTCAAAAGCCAGAGGCATCAAGCGAGAAGTCATCATATAACAACCCCTGAGAATTCAGCTTAAGCAGTTTCTGAGTATTCAACTTAAGCAACACAGGGTAATGATCTGAGGGCATCTCCATCCATTCCCTCTTATCCCGAGGTAACTGGGTACGTCCGCCTTCAGATTTTCGAAATGGAACAACCTGGATCGAATCAACAACATCAACAGATTTCCGATCTATAAAAAAGCCATCTAACTGCTGGACTCTTAACGTATTCCCCGAGAAATTAACAAAAGTGATGCGATTGATCGCTGGTATTTTGCCTGTCCGACGGGAAAGACTGTGGAACGCCTCTTCCATACCTATTTGAGATAGCCAAGACACACCTTTTTCTAGGTCGATGTTGAAATCCCCTCCCACAATAATAGGAACGTTATCACCAAACTCTTTTTTCAAATCGGTTATGATGGTCCCAATCCGTTTCAGTTGTTCTTTCCGTAAGATTTCAGAGCCAAGGTCACCATATCGATCAATAGGCGATTTGATATGCACACCAATAAAAATAAATACAGGATGGAAATCCAAAGAATCTTGATTCCATACAATCATGATAGGAACATCTCGGGTAAATAAGGTGGTCTCCCTTCCTGTGACAGGGTCAACCCACGTTTCATTCAAATTACTACGAAACTCGTAACGAAGTTTTAGATTTCGCTTAAAAATAAACGCCAAATGATGGGTCGCTCCCTTTGCTCCAGAGTACAACTTCCACCCATACTCCCCTCTCAGATAGTCCCAAGCAAGCCTTCTTAGACTTTCCAAATCGACTACCTCCTGAAAAATAACAAAATCGGGCTTATAATCCCTTATAATTTGCGCAACCCGCAAAGCCTTTTTATCAAACTTTTCAGGCTGAACCGACAACCCGAAATTTCTTAAGTTAAATGTCATAAAGGCCACAAAAGGTTGATCTGCTAAAGGAATTAAGCCCGGGGCGTAAAAAACTTTTGCACAGCTATTTTTGGAACTGTCCGCGAACGCCAACACCCCAAATCCATATGTGAAGAAGAAAAAAACAATCCCTAAAATCACTCTTTTAACTACTGTATGATTTTGATTTAACATGTCCTCTCCATAAAGTTTGCAAACCAGAACTATCGGCTGCCCCTCCTTGATCCCATAAAAGGGTTGAACCAATATTTCGCCTCTCACTAACAAATTTTGACAAGACCAGCAAGATTTAACCGGACAATTTTTTCAAAACCCATTGCTTTTTTTTAAAAAGAGAGTACAAAAGCGTTCAGTCCTTAGACTTAGGAGGTTATGATGAATTTGTTATCTGTACTCTCTTATGTGCTTTCTTATGCACGATACACTCTGTTAGTAGGTAGTGTGGCAACGGTGTTATCTATCCTTGGAATTAATGACGTCATGGCCCGTAGGCCAATCGTTGGTGGAGATACAGCTGGTGGCAAATTAACACCTCGTACAACAGAAGGTAACACTGGTCGATTAAAAGAGGAAAATAATGTGAGAGATTCTAGAGCCGTTGTTCCCAACAACTTGGGAGGAATGGATCCCCAAAACCTACGAAGTCTTCTGACACGGGTGCATGTAATTGCGCCAGGTGTATCTACACAAGCCCTTGCCGAGGGTCGAGTGATCGATATTGGCGGAGAAAAGGTTAATTTACAAAAAGCAGTGGCTCAGTTGTTGGACAGAATGGATAGGCACGGGCAAAACACGAAAGTATGGATCGTGTTTCTTTTGGAAGTTGCAAATAAAATACACTTAGATAGAACTCATAGTGACTATCCGGTAGTGTTGAACCTGTTTGGAATTGTTGCCGAGGCTCGGGTATTTCAATATGATCAAGTAACACAAAAACATTATCTCGACTTAGTTGATGGGATGGTTGGATTGATGCGTCAGGGCGGCTCAACCCCAATTCAGGCTCTCAATTCAACCCTCGTGAGACTTCATGGGAAAAATGCTGAAAGAATCAAAAGTCGGTTAAAAACATGTAACAGAGGGTAACAAAGAAAAAAGGTGCTAATTTAACCATTTTCATTCATGTCTATTAGCGTTTTATTTGGACATTGACCATAAGTGTACTAGAAGAAGATGCTTCGTCCGCTAAATAAATGATTCCAAGGGGTGCTTGATATGCGCCCCAATTTTTTATGATTTGGCTCCTCAGTTCAAGTAAAGTACGAAAATAATCATTTAAATCGTGACTCCAAGGAGTTAAAGACAGAACCGCCGGATGATCAAGTTTACGGAGCAAATGAGCCAGGATGCTTAATATTGCCGATGACTGAGGACTTCGGTCAGTTACGTACTGGTAAGGCACTGAGATAATAAGGTTACCATCAGGATTGCGTTGTACCTTGAATATTTTTTTGATGATGGGAGGAAGTTGGGAGCTATTCAAAAAGGAAAGTGCTATGTCCTCCATTTCGGCATCCACTTTGGAGATGTGATGAGGAAGCCCAATTCCCAAAGGGGCGTTACCTGATATTGGTGGTGCTTTTTTTTCCAGAGAACGGTCAGAGGACGAAGAGGGGGACGAATCACTTCCGCCCTGATGATGACCTGAGGCTAATGAAAGTTTAAAAGATTGGGCAAGGCTCTCTTGAAATTTCTTTTGTTTTTCAAGATTGGCTTCACTGGTAGCATACATGACCACAAAAAATGCAAATAAAAGTGTAATAAAATCGGCATAGGAAATGAGCCAACGCTCATGGGTTACTGGTTCTTCGGAATGGGAGGATTTGGGTCTTATCGAATTCATTGATATATTATTGGTGCAAACTCAAGGATAGTTTACTTAGCGTTTGGTTACCAGCAATACCAACTACTCCTCTGAGAAAAACGCGCTTATTTTCTATTTGTTTTTGGATCATTCCCCTCACCTTGGAGGCAATAGGTAAAAAGATTAAATTGGCAAA
Organism: Pseudobdellovibrionaceae bacterium; assembly: GCA_025055135.1. Classification (GTDB taxonomy): domain Bacteria; phylum Bdellovibrionota; class Bdellovibrionia; order Bdellovibrionales; family Bdellovibrionaceae; genus JANWYU01. The sequence continues at coordinate 11,178 of JANWYU010000146.1, forward strand.
GGCTACTCCATAAATCGTTGCTACGAAGGCTACAGCAACTCCTCCCCCCAACTTAGAGGTATCAGTCAAATTGGCCATGACATGAATTAACCCCAAGACAGCCCCAAGAATACCCATAGTTGGGGCATATCCCCCGGCATCAGACCACACCTTTGCAGACTCTAAAAGTAACGTCTCTTCCTGATTTAATTTCTCTTGTAGTAACGCCTCAATTTCGTTGGGAGAAAACCCATCAATGAGAAGCCGCACTGCCTTTTTTTGAAAAGGGTCAGTAATCGATTGTTCAATCTGAGCTTCCAAAACAGCAGGTCCCTCCTTTTTTAAGGTTTTGGCTATATCAAGCAAAATGGGTTCATGGGTGGTGGTTACGCTCTGGTGAGGACGAAGAAGGGCCGTTAGTCCTAAGTGCCAAGCCTGTCGTATGGTTTCAAAATCGTGGGCTAAAAAAATAGCACCAATGGTGCCCCCTATGACAATTAAAAACGCAGACCCTTGAACCAAACTGGAAATATGCCCACCCTCAATGAAGTTACCCAACAAAATAGCCCCAAACCCAATAATGGGACCTAACCAACTCACATGTGCCATAAAAGCAGTATATTACCAACCACGGGGCAGAACCACTGGGCCAAAGACTAAATTCAAATGAATTTAAAAGATCCTCTGTTCCTAAAAAAAAATCCGAACAGTTTGTGGAAGCAATAACCCCTCAGGTCAAGGTGGGTGGCCATATAACAACTTTAGGCTTCCCAGTACATGCTGGGCCTGCTCACCATTGTCAGGGACAGCCCCCTAATTTAATGCTTGTCGGGTTATTCTTCGGTTCACTGTCCGGAACAGGGTCAGTATATCTTGAGGAGCCTACAAATCCAAGGGAATTGTCCTAACTCGACTCAAATTTCAAAAAAACTGTT
>JANWYU010000199.1 GCA_025055135.1 Pseudobdellovibrionaceae bacterium
TTAATGGGTGATTTTCACGCCTTAAATCAATCCCAAAAAGGTCATCTGAGAGTATTAAGGCTGTTACCAAAGACTCAAAAAAAGGTTTTATTTGTTGAATTTTTAAAACGCCAAGATCAAAAATTTCTAGATTTATATTTAAAAGAGGAACTATCGGAACAGGAATTTTTAGATAAAGTGCAATGGGAGCAGTCTTGGGGCTTTCCCTGGAAGTCCTATAAACCCCTTCTGGTATGGGCTAAAAAACATCGGGTTCCGGTGGTAGCCATCGATCGTGCTTTAAAATTTCATGGAGACCAAAGCTTGGCCCTTCGGGATCAATTTGCCGCTCAAGTTATTTTTGAAACTTTAGTGGCCAATCCGGATCACTTAGGGATAGTAATCATTGGTGATTACCATATCAGTAAAAACCACCTTCCTAAGAGGTTACTAGAAAAATTTGGTAACCTAAAAATTGTACGCATTTTTCAAAACTCTGAGACCATATTTCTCAAGTTACTGGAATTGGGTAAAGAGTTTGAAATTGATGTGGTTCGATTTAATCGTTGGGATTATTGTTTGGTTTCAGTAGCTCCTTGGGTAAAATGGCATGCTTTGTTACTACACTATGAAGAGACTATTGAAGGAGACCACGAAATTGTTTACAAGGTGTCAGAGGAAGTGCACCGATTTTATGGAATGCTTAAACACGATTTAAACACTTTTGATTTAGATGATGATTTTCATGTGACCACAATTACTGATAATAAATTCTTTAATCAGTTAGATTCCTTACTGAACGCTTCTGAAAGATCTGGGATTCGAGAGCTCATTGAGATTGGTGGCGGATTTTATATCCCCCAACTCAAAACCGCCTTCGTATCGAAACTTTCTCTTAATCATGTGGCAGAGGTTGCCAGCACTATCTGGCACTTTAAGATAACAAAGACTGGTTGGGAAAGTTTTATGAGCGAGGACTATTTTTATGAACTGGTTTGGATTTTTGTTGTTCAATATTTTGGATCAAAGTTAATTAATCCGAAACGTAAGATGGCCACTATACTTGATTTAAAAAAAGACCTGCGTGATCAAAAGTCAGGATCCGATTACTATCCATGGGTTATAAAGATTAAACAAGAAGAAGAGTTGTGGATATCTGGCATAAAAAAAAGATTAAGTTTATATCGGAAAATTCCGGGCAAAAAAAGGGTACGGGTGGCGCGTGAGATTGGTTTTATGACTGGAGAAAAGTTATATTTTTTATATCGTAAACGGTGGCTCTCTTCCCAGGACTTAATGATGTATTTGCAGGCTCCCATTAGCACTTGGAAAGAAACCTATTTACAAGTAATCCGCAAGTTGGACGAACGACCAGATCCGTACCCATCTAAGTATCAAAGAGTCTGACTCGTCATCCGGGAAAAGCGCTTTGAGCGATCAGACCTTTAGCCTATGTCAATTTTAATGTTTTTAATCCGATTACTTACATGATGAAGAGGAATGCTGCATTTTTTATCTCCATTTTTTTAGTAACGGTTACCTTTTTTCTTTTTGGAATTTCTTTCGAGCGTCAATATGGTTCTGATTACTCGATTCGTCTAGCTTTGGATCGTGCTCATAAAGTAATTATGCAGAAAGAATTACAGATTGCCCTAAAAGACTTTCAGATTAGCACTTTACGTGGTAACAAAGTAGATCGCGTTCCAGCCAGTCAAAGAGAACTGAGCTTCGCAGTTAAAGCGCGACGACTACTGTCTCAACTGCGAGTTAGCAGAAGACAAAATGATTGTGTCAATGTAGTTGAGATTGCAAAAAAAATAGAGGCTGATTACTCTTTTTTACCCGAGTTTCCCGAAGTTCTTTTTTTGAAAGGAGACTGCTTAATCCTTTTACAACAAGTCGGTCAGGCATTGGAGGTTTATAATTCTTTGATTGATTTATATCCAGATCATGCAGTTACCGGATATGCCCTTTTAAAGATGGCCGAAATATTAATTAGCCAGAAAAAGCACGACGAAGCAAGAGAGGTTTTAGGAGTTTTACAAAGAGTCTTTCGCCATGATCACTCTCTTTTAAAATCAAGTAACGACTTATTACTTAGTTTGGATTCAAATTTATGAGATGGTGGTTCCGCGTTGTTTGTGTTACAATTCTTGTGTTTATTAATTTTTCTTTTGTAGTCAAGGTATTTGGTAACATAGTTACATTACCTGAGCAATGTGCCAATTTAAATCTCTATCCGTGTGGATTATATGCCAAGCAGGCTGGTTACCTTGAGAAAAAAATGGGAAATATTCACTTTAAAAAAAAATCTAAGCTATTTTGGTTAAAGCCTACCACGTTGGCCTTGTTGTTTGGAGATTTTTTGCTAACGGGTAATTTGGGGAAGGTTATCCTTCCTGGGGGAAATGTGCTGATCACGAACACGGATTCTCTAGCGATGGTACAAATCGATAAAGAGTCTGTTGTCCTAAAGGTTTATCAAGGTGAGGTAACAATTAGTCAGGTGCAACCTGCTTTAAAGCTCAGGCTAGGTCCCTTTCAAGAGGTTCGATGGACCAAAGGCCAATGGGGTATTCCCACTCATATTGTTTTGCTTAGAAGCGTGGTCGCCGATTGGCAAGGGTTCCCTCGTCGGGCATCTAAGCTTTTAGAGAGAGTTTTTTCAGCGGGAGGTCTAAAGGCTTCTGCTCATGAGTTGGGTTTTGTTTATCGTTCCATTGCCCAAGCTTATCAGGATCAGAGAGAGGCTAAATATCGAAAAATTTTGGATGATCAAAAACGTGGGGAGAGAAAAAGACAACAATTAAAGTACTGGTTCAGACAGAGGGTTTTTGATCCACTCCGTTGGGAGCAATTTTGGAATTCGCCCCAGTTGGATGATCAGTAAGGTAATCAACCCAACCTAGGGCTAAATCTCGCAAGACGATTCGATAAGATTCATCATTTTGTCACCTTTCATGTACACTTTAAATTGGGGTGTGGGTTGCATAAATTTGTTCGTTTTTTGATGGTAAGAGACTCTTAAAGGAGATTTGTATTTTATGTCGGGAGTAAATGCATCTGAACGAAAACGTTATACCGATGATGTGCGTCGCCTGCGCGAAGAATATCAAGCCAATGAGGCTGAGACAGCCAAGCGCAATCGGCTTGAAAGACAAAGGCTGCAAAAGGCCCACAATGAAGAATTAAAAAAATTGCGAGAACAATATGAATCACAAATTGCTTATTTGCGCGATAAACAAAGGCACAGTTTGGATAAAAAGGATATCGCCTATCAGGAGGAAATAGACAAGATTAAAAAGCTCTATCACGAACAATTGAAAGCCAAAATGGATCAGCACCGATTACAAAAGGAAGAGCTAGAGCGCTCCTACCAACAGGATCTTCAGCGATTGAAGGATGTGCATAAGGTTCAATCTGATGTATTACGAAAAAATTTAGAACAAACCGAACGTCAAAAAGAGGCAGATATTGCGCGTATTTGGAATGAGTCTCAGGAGAAATTAAAAAAATCGAGTGCCGATCATATTCAGCGGCACAAAAACAGGTTAGAAAGGGAGCATGAGGCAAACAAGAAATATTTTGAGCAACGAATTTATGAAGAGCAACAAGAAAAAAATAAGGCCCACAATTTTTATCGTTCAGAATTAGAGCGTATTCAAAAAGAAAAAGATAATCAATTAGCGAGGTTAGAGCAAAAATATAAAGATGATGTTACCCAATTGGCAGGAAAATATGAGTCCTTGGAACAAGGAAAGAATCAAGTTCTTAAGGAAGAACGCAAACGTCTTTTACAGGACGTTCAGGACTTGCAAGAGAAAAATAATCTGGAAAGGAACCGTCAGGTAGCACAAATTAAAGATGATTATGAAGATCGATACCAACAAAAGATAAGATCTCTGCAATCTGACGTTAATCAAGAGAGAAATCGAAGGCTAGCCGACTTAATGAGTCAGGAACGTATTTATAATTTGAGTCGTCAACAAATGCAGGAGGACTATGAGCGCCGACTCGATTTATTACGGGTTCAAAACGATGACACTCGAGCTGCCATATTGAAAAGCTCTCAGGAAAAAGTGCAACAAGCTAAGGACCTGAATGATAAAATTTTGCAGGATACTCATCTGCGCCATAAAAATGAGTTAGGATTTGTTAGACATCAAATGAAGGAAGATAAGGAGGCTATTCGGCATCAATTGCAAAATCAACTACTTCATGAGCGGGAAAGTAATGATCGTCGTGTGGATCGCATTCTGAGCGACACTCAACAACAAATTCAAGAAGAAAAAAGACATGCCGATCACACTATACATGCTTTGAAATCAGGATATTTGGAAAAAATGCAAGAACAGAGGGAGGCTCATCTTTCTGAAATAAAAAAAATACAAGAAAGAGCAGAGGCGCGTTTAAAGGAGATGCAGCGACGGTACGAGGATCGCTTGGCGCAAACCATCGAATTTTATGAAACACAATTGAAAGGTTTGAAAGAAGAACACAATCTTGATAGGGAGAGAATGGAAAAGGCCTTTGCTGTTCGGTTAAAATCAATACAAAAAGGTTATAAAGATCAGGAGGACTCTTTGGTAACAAAATATGAGAATCGACTAAACCAAATTCAGGAGAACCATAACAAGGAGATTGAGCGAATTGAACGACGTTACCAGGAGCAGATTACTGCCCTTAATCAGCGTCTAAAATGGGCAAATCGGGGTAAGGCGTGATTGCAGATCGTCGCACCAAAATTGTTGCCACTCTGGGACCAGCATCTGAAAGTGAAGACATGATTCGACAGTTGGTAAGGGCTGGTGTTAATGTATTTCGCCTCAATTTTTCCCATGGTTCCTATGAGGAACATGCTACCCTAATCCGTAGAGTGCGTCAGGTTTCATTGGAGATGCAGGCTCCAGTAACGATTTTACAGGATCTGCAAGGACCCAAGATTAGGGTAGGTAAGTTCAAGGAGGGAAAAATCGAATTGAAGACGGGAGAGAGGGTACGGATCACCATGGATCCTATCCTGGGAGAGCCCGGTTTAATTCCCAGTGATTTTCCCGAGTTATTAGAGAGTGTTCAGGTGGGTGACGTTATTTTACTTGACGATGGTTTGCTGAAGTTAAAGGTAGTGCACCTGGGATCGGATCATATTGATGCAGAGGTTATCGATGGGGGATGGTTGAAGGATCGCAAGGGAATGAATATTCCGGGACGCACGTTGAAGGTAGAGTGTTTAACTGATAAGGACATTGCTGATCTTGAATTTGGTTTGCGACATGAGGTTGATGTCGTTGCCTTGAGTTTTGTTCGATTCCCAAAGGATTTGCGGTATTTACGGGAATTAATCCAAACCAAAACAGAACGATCGGTGCGTATCTGTGCCAAAATTGAAATGTTGGAGGCTATTCAAAATTTAGAGGAAATCGTGCGGCTTAGTGACATTGTCATGGTGGCTCGTGGGGACTTGGCCATTGAGGTAGGACAGTCGAAGTTACCTTTCTATCAAAAAGAGATTATTCGTTTGGCAAACCGGTATAATAAACCGGTGATTACAGCAACTCAAATGTTAGATAGTATGGTAAGCCATCCACGGCCAACTCGTGCCGAAATTACTGATGTTGCGAATGCCGTTTTGGATGGTGCTGATGCCCTTATGTTATCAGCAGAAACGGCAACGGGTCGTTACCCAGTGGAATGTGTTAAAACCATGGATGAAATAATTCGTGAGGTAGAACAGAGTTCTGAGCAGATTTATCACAAATTGTCGCTTGATTCTGAATTTATGAATGATCCCACCGCTATTGCGGCCAGTGCTGCCTTTACGGCGCTGAAGGTTAATGCTAAGGTAATTGTTTGCCTTAGCACTACCGGTAAAACAGCGCGAATCATTTCTGGGTTTCGACCTAAAGCCCGCCTGATAGCGGCCACCGACCGTTTCGAGGTTTTGAACGAATTGGAAATGGTTTGGGGGCTACATTCCATTGTAGTTTCCAGTTATAAAACCATGAGAGAGGTGAAATCTCAGATTGAGGGCTATCTCTTAAGTTATGGTTTAGCTCAACCAGGGGATAAAGCGGTGATGACCCTGGGACTGCCTATTGACCAAGGGGCTAAAACCAATACACTGCATACATGGACGATCTCTCAACAGGAGTATCAAAGGTTACCGGACAACAACATTCCCGTACGCTTTCGTCAAAACCCTATGCTCTCGTAGTACAGACCGCATTTTTGGGTGATCTTATCCTTACCGTACCCTTTCTTCGAGAATTAATTCAATCCTGTGAGGTTGTGGTTGTGGTGCGCTCTGGTTTGGGGGGGCTGTTACGAAAAATGTGCCCTGAGTTGCAGGTTTACGAAGTGATTAAGGGACAATCCGAGAGTTATCGTCGATTGCGGAATCATTGGCGCGGTATTCAGTTTGACTATATTTTTTGCCCGCATCGATCTTTTCGTAGTGCCTGGTTTGTCAGTGGTTTGACGGCCCGAGTGAAAGTAGGATTTTGGCATTGGTCTACATTTTGGGCGTTTCATCATAATGTTCGGCGCAATCATCATCTTCCCGAACCCCTTCGGGTCATGCAACTACTGTTACCCGCAGCTCGGGACTTGAGTATTGACCATAGCTTACTGGAGAAGTGGAGTCGGGCCTCTTATCTTAATATCCCAAATTCCATTGGAATGTTACCTATTTTAGGAACTACTTTTCGATCTCTTTGTTCTCAGGCAAGTTGGAAAAAGCGCCCTGCCAAAGTAGCATTATTTCCAGGAAGCCAATGGGGTTCCAAACAGTGGCCTTTAGACCATTATTTAACTTTAAGTAAAGAGCTGGAGAATAGTGGTTTTGAGGTGTATTGGTTGGGAACGGATCGTGAGTCAGAGGAACTAAAAAGAATGGGAGTTGTAAACAATAACCTTGCCGGCTCTTTGACCTTAG
>JANWYU010000191.1 GCA_025055135.1 Pseudobdellovibrionaceae bacterium
CCCTGGAACCGCATCCTGCTTAATCCGCATTGACGGAATGAAAAATGAGTGGATCACATCCTCAGAGGTCATTATTAATTTAACGTTCGTATTCACCGGTACCACAAATTCGTTGGTGGTTTTTTTCCCTGATTTATAAAGAAAATCCCAAGCCCACTGCCGTCCTACAACATGTATTTCCAAAGCCTCTTCAGGGAATGTCCTCATTTTATGGTATATCCACCAGCCCCAAGCAAAAACCACTAAGAAAATAATTAAAGGAATAACGGACCAGGTAATTTCTAAAATGGTACTGTGACTTAAGTAGGGTGTCTTTTCGGTAGCACTTTTGCGTCGGTATTTCATCACAAAATATGTCATCCCACCAATCAAGATGACACAGGCAATAAAACTCGCCCACAAAAGAAACAGGTAAAGCTGATCATATTGAACCGCTATTTCCGTTCCTGCTGGTGGTGTAAAAACTCCCTGTTGACTCATAACTCTCGCCTCCAAGTTGGTAACAGCATTATTGCCAACAACAATACCATCAATCCTCCTCCAATTTGTACCAATCGAAAAGCATAAACTACATATTTACTCTGTTGCGGATCATATTTATAGCAAAACCATACAAATTTATCGGCTAAGGTGCCAATAGTGCCATTAGCAGCCTCCGATAAAGCCAATTTTATTTGATTTGCCTCAAAGACAACCCCATGAAGGTAACGAGTTATAACCCCTGTCGGACTTAAGAAAATCAAAGCAGAAGCATGAGCCCATTCTTTATTCTTTTCATCCCATCGAAATCGAAAGCCCAAACTACGCGTAAGACGCTCAATTGCAGAAGTTGATCCTGTCAAAAAATGCCAATCCTTTGAGGAACTATTCCGATCATACACACTTAAATAATTGTTCTTCTGTGCCTGAGCTAGTTGCCAATTCTCTCGACTATCAAAACTAACAGCCAGATAACGAAACTCCCTGCCAATAGACCAAGACAAACCTTTTAAAGCATCCACCACTCCATTTAAATGAAGATTACACAGCCCCGGACAATTGAAATAAACTAGTGATAGCATAACAGGAATCGTTCCATCGAAATACTCAGCCAAACTAACCGTACGCCCATTCTCATCTGTGAATTGAATTGATAGATCAACGGAAGACCCTAATTGCTCATCAATCCCGACCTGCTTCAGTTCACCCGGCAGTTCCGAGGAGGGTTTTTGCAAGTGTGATGACAGAATTTGCGATGGTTTGGCCTGTAGTAACCCGCCTCCCCACCCCAATAGTAAGGCGCTCAAAATACTCAGATATTTTATGTGAGAAAATAACACCAAATCCACTTTCCTTCCGTTACTTTTACTTAGCTGCTCGAGCAAACGCCTCCAATTCAGAGGCACTAACATTCACCTTCGCCTGAGTAATAGAATCAATAAACTGAACCAACGCCCAACGATCAACCACGCTTAAATGCTTGTAAGAGGACATTGAGCTTCCAGGAATGCCTTCCGTCAATGCCTTAAAAAGTCCAATGTACCCCCCTCCCAACTTCCAAGGACCCGTTACCAAATTTCGAGGTTTCGGATTGAGTCCCGCACCCGCAGCACCATCTCCTTTACCCTCCGAGCCATGACACATAGCGCACTGCTGAGCGTACAAAGCCTTTCCATGAACCACAAGAGCGGGGTTGGGTTTCCAAGGTTCCGTGATTTGAGATAGATCTATTTTTTCAGCTTCACTTGGCTGAGAGGGAGTTGATGTCGCCACCTCCTTAATATTTTCCTGCAAATCAACTCCTGGATAAACCGCAACGATATAAACAAAAAACGAAATCACTGTCGCTAAAGAAAACAAAAACGCCAAATATCCAAAATGATCATATTTCACCGAATCGCCGCCCGATGCTTGATTCATCTTGTACTCCTTCTCAATTGTGATTCATGGGTAACGTCTGCCTAAAAGGCAAGTGACCACGATAACCGCTATTTGGAAAACAGAGTAATACTTTTTTTTAAAAAAGCAATCAAGATCAAGATATGGAGATATGGATTTATGTTTCGGAGTGTTTTAAGAGAGCCCAAGGGACAGACAAACCTGTCTCCACCGTCGTTGGCGCCACCGATATTCTCGATCAATCATTTCCTGTTTAGAGCAAACCCGATAGAATTCTTGTTCGTTAACATAAAAACTTTTGTAGATACCAGTCTCCGTCCACCACAAATCATGATGAAATACATAGAGTGTTTCGCCGTTGGCCATGGCCGGTAGCAGAATGTCTTTGAAAATATGAAGGGGCTGCTCGTCCTGAGCATCAAACTGGTAAAGTTTAAATACTCGTGAACTTAAAAT
>JANWYU010000051.1 GCA_025055135.1 Pseudobdellovibrionaceae bacterium
TTAAAATCAATTCAAGGCCTTGCAGAACTGGGATCTTCGGTGATCCATTCAAAGAATGCAAAGGAAATTGCTGTGATTCAATCCTTAAATCACCAATATTGGGATGATCAGACTTTGAATGAAATTTTAAATTTACTCGAACCATTCTTAACCTCATCCCCTTCGGTCATTGCCAGTTTTAAAAGCGAGTTATTGCAACAAATCGATAAACTGCAATTTTATAAAATTTTATATGGCCCTCAGGTACGAAGGTTTCATGAGGCTTTAGTGAATGCAGGTAATGCTCACAATCCAGAAAATTTAGCTAAGCTTGAAAAAGAAAGCCGATTATTGGTCGAAGCGATCAAGCAGTTTGGTCAATTTAATGCCTATAAAGATCCTAATCTCTTTTTAAGAGATGGTATCGTTAACTTTGAAGCACTCGTTATGCTTTGGGATCTTGTAGCAAATTTTTACAGTCAAAGAACACTCCACTCCAATGCCCGTCAAGCCTTTCATAAATTCTTAACTCATTGCTCGAAGAATTCCTTCGGAAAGGGCTGGATACAGATTATACAGCAAACCCCTGAGTGCCCCCAGTTATTGCGAGAAAGCTTTTTGTTATTTGTAAACTCCCAAGTGACAAGTCCTCGGAGTCAGGATTCGATTGGCCGGTTTCTGCCCGCCCTAGTAACGACCAGTATCATCGATGATATCAACTGGGTGAAAAAGATCATACTTAAAAAAAACCAGTACCAAAACCAACTGATGGAGTCCTCCTGGGCATGGGACCTTGTAATCCCATCAGAAGTTTTAAAATTTGGTTATTGGGGAAGGAAAGTCGACTTGGCTCGAATCCAACAATTTTTTAATGCCTACCCAGATCATGAATTAAGTCGATTGGATAAATCCCGTCGTTTTCATGCCCTCTCCCCCACGATTTGGAGAGTTCCCCTCACCTATTCACCAGCGGAACCTGGATTGAGTGCCTTCTTACCCATTCCCTCTTCGAAGGAACGGTCTCCTCAGAAAACAGAACTTTCCTTTGGGGGATGGTCGGATTTGGCACCTGTTCCTGTTTTAAAGGCCTTAGGGTGCCCCAAGGTGGTGCTGATAACACGAAAAGGAGGGGAATCTTTTTTTGCTCAGGGAGTTGCTAAACGGTTGCTAGGCTTTCCTGGTATTCCGTGGGATGATCTCAACCCTGATCCCAGTGATTCTAACGAAGCAATTGCGATAAATCATCGAGGAAGACCTGTGACTGACGACCCTCAGTGGTCCGCCATGTTTAATATGGCCGATCCTAACAGCTCCATTAAAGTATCCTTAAAGTATGCTGATGCTATTGTGTGCACTTCTTGGAACCAATTTAACGTTACCAAGGATTTTCGTGAAATGCTTTGGGATGCTTATAATGCCCCTGTATTTTTTCGAAGTGAATGGTTACATCAAAAAAATCAGATGAAGCTCTTTAAAAATCCTAAGGTGATTACCTACCAAGACAACCAGATAGTAGAAAGAACTTCCTCTACGACAAAAGAACCGCTTCCCGGGCAGTGGTATCCCAAATATTCGGGTTGTATCCCCTAACCACTGAAAAATAAAAAAATCCCCTTTTACTCTCAAAAGCGCGCCAAAATTTGAAGCCGTGTAAAAAATTTACACGGTACAGTTGAAATCAAAGGGTTTTAAGCCATGAACGGCTCTTGCATCAGAGATTATGATCCTGGTTAACAGAACAATGGAATGAAACTCTCTGATGAGGAGGTCCTATGAAAAAGTGGTTCGGAATAGCTCTAACATTGACACTTCTTATTTTTGCTGGTTGCGAATCGGGCTTTCAATTAAAAAAGAATAAAACCTTTGCTCGTAAAGCGGGAGAAACCGGAACCAATCTTAAAGTTGAGGCTCAGGCCGAAGCCGTGGGATTGAAAATCAACTGGGAATTATCGGAAATCGTGGCTTTTGAACAAAATAAATTAGAAACTATGGACCTAATTAAAATTAATGATCTTTCTATCGTTTTTAACTCTAACATAGAGGTCAAACAAGATTATCAATGTACTAATAACTCCTCCATGAATTATCAGGTTAGGGTTGGCAGTCAGCCTGTAAAAGATGTCTACTATGCCATTGGATATGCCCCATGTTACCATGAAGAAAAGTTGTATCTGGGTATTAGCGTTATGGGCTGGAACTCAACAGGCTTTTTACAGCAATTTATTCTGTTGAGTTTAACCGACGATCAAACGGTTAATATTGAAAAACAGATTCTCGATAAAAATAATAGTAAAACCGACTTGATCCAGTGGATTTCCCAGCAGTTCACCAAATAATAAAAAGAATTAGGGGTCAATTTTTATTATGAATCCGAAGAGGAATGGCCCTTCTGTGACGAAGAAGGGTTTGATCCTGACCCGGCAGCAGCAGCGGCCGCCTCTTGGGCCTTCTTAAAAGCCCTGATTTTAGCAGGATCAGGGGCTATCAGAGCAAAAAGTTGCTTGCCCTCCATTTTTGGGGGAGTCTCCACCATACATAAATCCTTAAGCGAGTCTAACACCTTATTTAAGGTTTCAAGTCCAATTTCTTGGTGGGCCATTTCCCGACCCAAAAATTGAACACTAATCTTCACCTTATCCCCATCTAATAAAAAACGACGGGCATGCTTCGTTTTAAATTCAATATCATGAACATCAGTGCGAGGGCGCAGTTGAATTTCTTTAGTAACAATAATTACCTGATTTTTTCGCGCCTGAGCCTGTTTCTTTTTTTGCTCATATTTGTATTTGCCATAGTCAATAATCTTACAGGTAGGAGGGTTTGAATTTGCTGCTACTTCTAACAGATCTAAACCACGGTTACGGGCAATCCTCAAGGCCTCCTCACTAGTCATGATCCCTAACATTTCACCATTTTCATCGATCAAACGAACTTGGGGGGCGCGAATTTCATGATTCAATCGAGGACCGGCAGGTCCTTTATCCTTTTTGGAAAAACCTGATCCAAAAGGTCTTCGAAACTGCTGACTAATACAAACCTCCTTCTTTTTTGATCTTTATCTTTATTGTTGTACTGGTTTTATTTTTCCCATGTCTTGTCATAAATCACATTGACGGGTGTAGATGTGATTTTTGATTTGAAACAATGCCTGTTCAACGGAATATGTTCCCTTATCCACACCAGTACGTAATCGCAACGTGACCTGCTGATTTTGAGATTCTCGATCACCAACTATAATCATGTATGGAATCTTGGAAATTTGGGCTTCACGAATTTTAAAACTAAGCTTTTCGTTACGATCATCAAATAGAACACGAATTCCATTTTCCATAAATTTTTGCTTTAAATCAAGACAAAAAGCCCTTACCCGGTCAGTGACACTAAGAATGGCCACTTGAATAGGACAAAGCCAAGGAGGTAAATGTCCCGCCACATGTTCCAGATACACCCCGATAAAACGCTCAAAACTTCCCAAAATAGCCCGATGGAGGATCACTGGTCTATGGTAGGCATTATCTTCCCCGACATAATACAAGTTAAAGGCTTGCGGTAAATTAAAATCAACCTGTAAGGTCCCTAATTGCCATAAACGCTTCAATGAATCTACGAACATAATGTCTAATTTCGGACCGTAAAACGCCCCATCTCCTGGATTCACTGTAAAAGAATAATTCAATGACCGTAGAGCCTTCTCTAAAGCCCCCTCCGCCTGATCCCAAAGGGCATCAGTTCCCATCCTTTTTTCAGGACGAGTCGACAAATAAATATGAAACTCATTCATCCCTAAAACCCGATAAACTTCATTCAAAAATTGCATAAATTGCGCAATTTCCCCCTGCAATTGATCAGGAGTGCAGAAAATATGGGCGTCATCCTGGCAAAAGCTTCGTACCCGAAAAAGCCCATGCATTGTTCCAGCCCGTTCATGTCGATGAAGTCGGCCAAAATCAGCATAGCGAATGGGTAACTCGCGATAACTATGAAGTTGGGAAGCATACAATAAGCAGTGGGAAGGACAATTCATTGGCTTAATGGCCGATTGCTTATGATCAAGATCCACAAAATACATGTTTTCCCGATAATTGGCCCAGTGACCGGAAGTTTTAAAAAGTTCAACATCAAACAATTGAGGGGTTATCACCTCTTGGTAACCATATTTTATGTACAGTTCCCGTAAAAAGTTCTGTAATTCCAAGTAAATAATTGATCCCTTTGAAGTAAAAAAAGGAGCTCCCGGAGCCCATTCATGAAAATAAAATAAATCCAATTCTTTTCCCAATTTGCGATGATCCCTTTTTTTTGCTTCCTCAAGTTGCGTTAAATACTCATCAAGCTCTTCTTGAGTTCGAAAGGCTGTGGCGTAAATTCTCTGTAACATTTTATTTTTCTCATCGCCTCGCCAATAGGCCCCAGCCACACTCAATAACTTGAAGGCCTTAATCTGCCCCGTGGATTGCACATGAGGGCCTCGACATAGGTCAAACCAATTCCCCTGATAGTAAACGGTTACCGACTGCTGACCTTCTCGTTTTAAATCCTCAATAATCTCTACTTTAAATGTCTCCCCTAAGTCTTTAAAAACCTGAATTGCTCGATCCACATGCCATTCCTCTCGGCGTAAGGGAAGATCACTGGCAATAATTTTTTTCATTTCCTGTTCAATTCGATCGAAGTCCTTTTCAGTAAAAGAAAAATCAGCATCAAAGTCGTAATAAAACCCATTGTCAATAACAGGACCAATGGTAACCTTAACCCCAGGCCAAATCTGCTGTACTGCTTGGGCCATCACATGAGCCGCACTATGACGAATCACTTCATTGGCCTCAGGATCCTTCAACGAAATAATCTGTATCTTCCATCCACCCTCAACAGGAGAGCGGATATCAAAAATTTCCTTATTGCCGAAGATCCGAAAACCCACAGCCTCTTTGGCTAATTGGGATCCTATTCTTTGAGCAACTTCAAGTCCTGATGGAACAGAATCAAATTCCAAACACTGATCATCAGAATGAAAAACATGAATTTTACTCATGAACGTAAGGCAGTTTCTAAATTTTTAGCCAACAAATCAAGAAAATCTTCGGTTCCTAAATATTGGGACTCAGACACTCCAGGACCAAAAGCGGCTAGAGCCAAATCCTTAGTCATAAAACCCGATTCCACAGTTTTTACACACACTTCCTCCAAAGTTTTAGCAAATTGTCTTAACTCCAGGTTCCCATCTAATTGGCCTCGAAAATCAAGCCCCCGGGTCCAAGCATAAATTGAAGCAATAGGATTGGTGGAGGTCTTCTTGCCCTGTTGGTACAACCGATAGTGCCGGGTTACAGTACCATGCGCAGCCTCAGATTCCATGATCTGCCCATCAGGGGTTAACAATACACTGGTCATCATTCCTAAAGACCCAAAACCCTGAGCCACAGAATCAGACTGCACATCCCCATCGTAATTCTTACAGGCCCAAACAAAACCACCGGACATCTTTAGGCTACTTGCTACCATATCGTCAATCAGTCGGTGCTCATACGTAATCTTTTTCTTTTCAAATTCACTTTTATATTCTTTTTCGTAAATCGATTGAAAGATGTCTTTAAATAGACCATCATATTCTTTCAAAATCGTATTTTTTGTGGAGAAGTAAAGAGGCCATCCCTTCATCAGGGCATAACGAAAACAGCTCCTGGCAAAACCTTCAATGGATTTTACCGTATTAAACATCCCCATGGCCACTCCAGGGCCGTCAAACTGATGAATCTCCCATTCTTGAGTTTTCCCATCGACTCCTTCAAATTTAAGGCTTAACCTACCTGGACCCGATATCTTCACATCAGTAGCACGATATTGATCCCCAAAGGCATGTCGACCCACCACAATGGGGGCAGTCCAAGTAGAAACTAACCGGGGGATATTTTTACACAAAATCGGTTCACGAAATACAGTACCATCTAATATGT
>JANWYU010000057.1 GCA_025055135.1 Pseudobdellovibrionaceae bacterium
TGAAGAAATTTGCTCTTTAATCAGGGAAGCTGACCAATTTAAAACTTTTAAACGCAGTTCATTTTTCGCTTTGTTCAGTTCCCAAATAAAATTGATACAGAACCACACTGAGCTTACTAATAGTAATTGCAGCAATAGGCGGATCACTTGAACATAAGTTAAATAAAAAGGTTTTTGACTCTTCGTTTTTGAAACAATAGGTTTCATAACTTGTGATTCTAACACGGTAGATCTTGGTTTTTTAAAAAAAGAGGCTAATCTGCTAGCGTTTAAGAAAAAAATATAGGATTGATTAGTTTTTAGAGGCCTTAAAGGTGGTAAATCACAAAAAAATAAAGCCTAATTTCACAAAGAACGACCTAAAAATTGATCGTACTTTGGAAGGTAGGCGTTTTATTTGTAAAGGGGTCAAGGAGTCTGCGGGACCGGCTTTGGAACAGAGGCTTAAGGGACTTGGGGTGATTGGTGATAATCCTTTATTGATTTGGGCAGTAAATCCTTGGTTGAGGATCGTTGTTATTCAGTTAGAGACTCAGTTGATAGGGCTTCGGTATCAGGAATTTGATCAGTTAATTTTAGAAAATTGGGATGTGTCTCATGAAGAAAGTCGTTCTTCTTGGAATGCCCAATAGTGGTAAAAGTACGTTGTTTAATGAATTGACCGGGTTGCATTCGCGAATTGTCAATTATCCCGGTTCTACAGTGGATGTTATGTATGGGAGGTGGGGTCCTTTTGATCTTTGGGATTTGCCTGGAGTGTATTCCTTAAATCCAGTGACTGATGATGAACGACTAGCCCTATCGGAGTTGCAAAATGCGCAAATGATTTTGGTGGTCATTGATCTCACCCAATTACATCGTCAGGCGCAACTCATCCAAGAAGTGATTCAGTTAAATCGCCCTTTTTGTGTGGTGTTTACCATGTCGGATTTGGTTGAGCAATTGGGCGTTAGCTTTCCCCTGGATGAATGGGTTAAACGATTTGGAATACCAGCTTTTTTCAAAAAAGACTTATTAAGACATGATGGGCCGTTACTCATTCAAAATGTATTAAGTTTAAGTGAGTCCCATCCGATCCATCCCACCAATCCTACAAAATCTGTTACTCTGAATCCTAAGGCCTTTCAGGAGTGGAGTGACCACTTTATCAAAAAGATGGCAGCAGGAACTGAGCGTTGGTCATTGCGGTGGGATCGCTTGGTATTGCATCCTGTTTGGGGTTTACTCATATTTTTTCTTTCGGTTTGGATATTATTTGCTACTGCCTTTTGGTTAAGTCAGCCTTTTTCTAGTGGGATTGAACAAATATCAGATAGGTTAAAGGAAATTTTATTGGCCTTATTGGGAGGAGATGGTAACACGTGGGTTACTCTGTTTTTTCAACAAGCCTTTTTTCCAGGGTTAAAGGGTTTTTTGACTTTTGTTCCGCAAATTTTTTTTCTTTTTTTGGTTTTGCATATTTATGAGGGATCCGGTTACCTGGCGCGGGCTAGTTTAATCATGGATCGTATTTTCCGAAAGTTTGGAATAAGTGGAAGATCTTTTGTTCCCTTGATGAGTGGCTATGGTTGTGCCATTCCTGCTATTTTGGCTACACGTTCTTTAGCCTCTCAGTCGGAGAAGACTATAGTACGTTGGATGTTACCTTTATTGACGTGCTCCGCTCGAGTACCGATTTTTGTGATGATTGTTGAGGTTTTATTTGCCAGTAAATCTGCTTTTTTTAAAGCCGCAGCCTTAGCCGTATTTTATGTATTATCATTTTTTGTAGGAATGTTTGCTGGTTCGGTGGTTCATAAATTTTTACAAAAACACAAGCATAGCAGGAAAGCCGATTTTTCTTTTTTGGCAATTGAGCTTCCATGGTATCGTCGGCCATCAATCCTGGTGGTGGCTAAGACAGCCCTATTAAAGTCGTGGGATTTTGTGCGGCGTGCTGGGCCCATAATATTTGTTACTTGCGTGATTATCTTTTCACTTTCTGTGTTACCCATTCGTGATGGCGTGACTAATGGTATGGCCGTTCATGATAGTTATTTAGGTCGTTTGGCCCGGTTTGTGGAGCCTATGTTTCAGCCCATGGGAGTTGATGGAGATATGGGCATAGCCCTCTTAGCATCTTTTGTGGCTCGCGAAGTTTTTGTCAGCACGTTAGCATCGATTAAAGGCGTTTTAGAAGAGGATTTAGCAGCATTGGGCCAAACTTTGAATCCGTCACAAGCTTTAGCACTTGGAGTTTTCTTTTTGGTGGCTCTGCAATGTGCCAGCACTATAGTGATGCTTATAAAAGAGGGACATGGCTGGTATTCCACTGTGCTCCAAGTATTGTTGTATAACTTAAGTGCCTACGGTTTAGCAGTGGTTGTGTATCATATTGCTGAACTTTTTTCGGGACATTGAGCATGTTGTTATCTTCGTTGACCTATCATAGACAAAGTGAAACGAAAACAGTATGGTATGGTAGTCGTTGGGAGAGGTGGGTGAGTGGCTGAAACCAGCAGTTTGCTAAACTGTCGTACGGGTGAAAGCCCGTACCGCGGGTTCAAATCCCGCCCTCTCCGCCAAGTTTTTGCTTGATCGATGATATAGGCTCGTTGATACTAAGCCCATGAAAGGAATCATATTAGCCGGCGGAACAGGAACTCGTTTGTATCCGGTAACTCAGGTGGTTAGTAAGCAACTACTCCCGGTATACGACAAGCCCATGATTTATTATCCTTTATCTACCCTCATGCTGGCTGGTATTCGTGAAATTATGGTAATTTCTACTCCCCAGGACCTTCCACGGTTTCGTCAATTATTAGGCACTGGTGAGCAGTGGGGTATTCGTCTCTTTTATGAGGAACAAGAGGCTCCCCGGGGGCTTCCTGAAGCATTTATTATTGGTGAATCGTTTATTAGTAACAAGCCGGTTTGTATGATTTTAGGGGATAATTTGTTTTATGGGGATCGTCTTACTCAGAAATTAAGTGATGCTGCTACCTTGCAGGAGGGAGCTTGTGTATTTGCCTACCCGGTGAAGAATCCGGAGCACTATGGTGTGGTGGAATTTGATGGAAAGGGTAGGGTTTTGTCTTTAGAAGAAAAACCGGCTAAGCCAAAGTCGTTTTATGCTTTAACAGGTATCTACTTTTTTGATGGAACGGTTTCTTCTAAAGCCAAGACGTTGCGTCCGTCGGCTCGAGGAGAATTAGAGATTGTGGACTTAATGCGTCTTTATTTGCTTGAGGAGCGCCTTAAAGTAAATATTTTTGGTCGAGGTAACGCTTGGCTTGATACAGGAACCCATGGGAGTTTGTTAGAGGCGAGTTTATTTGTCAAAACCATTGAGGAGCGACAGGGCTTTAAAATTGCCTGTCCGGAAGAAATCGCTTGGCGTAAAGGTTGGATTTCCACTCAGCAGATGATGACATTGGTTAGTCAATTCAAATCGAGTTATGGAGATTATTTAAAATTTATTGTTCAAGTAGAGGAGAATGCCCCATTCCGATGAAAGTGATCTCTCGTTTTTTTAATGATGTTTTTTTAATTGAGTTAGATGTTTTTTCGGATGAGAGGGGTTACTTTCTTGAGTTTTTTCAGCAAAAAAAATTAGAACAGTGTGGGTTACCTCCGGATTAAATTTGGTTTAGGATAATCAGTCCTTCTCTAAAAAAGGGGTTTTGCGTGGTCTTCATTATCAACAACCCAACCCCCAGGGAAAGTTAGTGCGAGTATTAACTGGGAAGATTTTTGATGTAGTAGTTGATTTAAGAAAAACATCTCCTACGTTTTTAGAGTGGCGAGGAATTGAGTTAGAGGCAGGGCGTTTTCAGGCTTTGTGGATCCCTCCTGGATTTGCCCATGGTTTTTATGTGTTAGAGGATGCACTGGTTATATATAAGACTACAAGTTACTATGATCCTTCAAGCGAACATACTATTAAGTGGGATGATCCACAATTGCTCATTCAATGGCCCTTAATGGGTAGCCTTCCTTCTTTATCATTAAAAGATCAGAAAGGGTTGAGAGTCTCCGAAGTGCCCTATTTTTGAAGATTATTTATGATGTTAAATCAAAGAATTGTTTTGTTTGGGAGGAATGGGCAATTAGGTGCAGAGCTGTCTCATTTTCTCATTCACATTCCTGATTTTTGGTCCTTTTCATCCAAAGAGGCGGATTTTTTACGACCAGAGATTGTTACCGAAGTACTCGATCAGTTTCAACCAGAAATTATTATTAACACCGCTGCTTATAACGGGGTAGATCGGGCGGAGGATCTGGGGGAAAAAGAAAAGGCCCTTCGGATCAACGCTGAAACCCCTGGCCTTTTAGCACAATGGGCTCAAAAAAAGAAGGCTCTTTTGATTCATTTTTCAACAGATTATGTGTTTGATGGTAACAAAAGAGTCCCATATTTAGAAACTGATTCTGCCAATCCATTGAGTTTTTATTGAGTATCTAAATTACAGGGGGAGGTATTAATTCAAAAATATCATGACCGATTCCCTATTTTTAGAACCAGTTGGCCTTATGGCTTATATGGGAAAAACTTTTTAAAAACTATTTTGAGGTTATTGAAACAAAATGGGCAGGTGAAGGTAGTTTGTGACCAGGTGGGATCTCCCACCTGGAGCTTTGAACTAGCCCGGTGTGTATTTCAGATTTTGGACTCATCACAGGAGAGAGAATGGTCAAAGTTTAATGGGATTTATCATGTAACTAACCAGGCTAAATGTTCTTGGTACGAATTTGCTCGAGAGATTAAT
>JANWYU010000082.1 GCA_025055135.1 Pseudobdellovibrionaceae bacterium
ACTGGCCGTCCCCTCAAGCCTTTGAATCGGAAGGTAACGCAGATTACCCTCAACAACAAAACAATGATGGGCATTAATACAAAAATTAACCCCAATGCCTGCTAAAGCACCAAAGGCCGAGTTTTGATAAGATCCCTTGATGGCTCCATTCTCTAAGCTCAGGTCAACTGAGGCGTAGCCAACCCCAACTTGCATGAAAAACTGAATATACTGACTTTCCAAAGGATAAAACCGAAAAATTGGGAAAAAACTTAAGGCAGTTAATGACGTGGTTACATCTCCACCACTGGCCCTTTGAGTGAGGTAACCAGGACGAAATAGGACGGAAAAAATGGAACGATCAAAGCGATAGAGATAATCTAACCCTAACTCAAACCCTCCAGAAAGCTCCTTAGTCCCCACCTGTGCTAAAGAACTCACCCACTTATTGACATCCTCTTGAGTGGGACCAGTTAAGGAAAGAGTCACACCAAGAGAATGATTAGAGGTACGAAAGGCAAATCGTTGTCCCCAACCAAATTGGTGAAGCCCAACAATATGGAACAATACTCCTACGATTATGATGATTCTCATCAATTTGTCTGTCACAGATGATCCTTTCTATATAATGACATTAGCTTGTTCATTATGTTAGTGCCTCATTATGTTGTTCACTCTATCGTGATTCAATTAATTACCTTTATACTTTTGCTCAGCTTCTTTCCTAACTTCCTTTATCCCTTTCTGCATGTGTTTACACGCCTCGATTAAATCGGGTGTTACTGAAACGGAATCCACACTCTCTCCGTTTAATATTTTTTCTACGCAATCAATGCGTAGTCTTTTCCCCTGTTCCCCTTTTCTCTTAAAGCCTGCCTTACGACATTCCCTGGCAATTTCTGCACATGGACGAAATTTTTCGCGTCTTTCACCTCCCTCTTTAGATGCATAACCATCATTCGGCCATAAAGTAACAGATAATATGATGCCAAAAACCAGCATTCCTAAGAGTCTTTGAAATGGGAACATGTCCCCCCCTTTCGTAACACATTCAAAAAACCTACGCCTGCCATCGATGGTAGGTTTTTTCATCAAAATCGTCAACTTGAATGGCATCCCAACGAGCAGCCTCCGCCTGTTGCCAAATGGACCATTCCTCTTTGGAAATGACTCCTGCCTGAATGGCAGCTTCATAAAGTGCTACCCCTTTCAGTCTTGGTAACTTTCCTAATTTTCTTGCTTGTGTTACTTTTTGGTCAACCCTCATGGCTTGAACACAGAGGCTGCGAGCCCAATTGAGGCGACCCAACGGATCTTGAGGATTATTAGGAACGTAAATCCCGTCACACAGACGCTTACGAAAGTCATCGTTAAAAAGAAGCTCTTGAACCACTACACCCTTTAAATGATCTGTAGCCTGAGATCCAATGGAATTAATGCGCGACCAAGCTCCAATAATCTCCTTAAACACATAATGAAGCACTCCAAAAACAATCCCTTTAATCCCTCTTTGTCTAACCCCGTACATATTATCAAAAATCCCATCAAAAGCCCTTTGAATTTCACTTAGATTCCACTTTAAAATCATTTTTACTAAGGCTAAATCCTCTGTTCTTTCACCATCCGCAATATACCGACGCAAAGTCGCAGTAGCCATAAACATATGAGATAAAATATCGGCAAAACGCCCGGTAATATGTTCTCGAAATTTTAAGGCCCCTCCTAGAGTTCCCATAGCTAAATCAGCCAAAATAGCAAAACTCGCTGAAGCCCACTGTAACCGGCGGACATACTGTTTTAACCCACGTGGACCAACGCCAGCCGCCAAGTAACCTCGGGAAATAGATAGTAACACGGCTCGGAAAAAGTTACGAACAATATGACCGATATGACCCCAGAAGGCCCTATCAAATCGGGTAACATCCCGTTCCTCAATGGCCTTCACCTCTTCATAGGCATAAGGATGGGCACGCAAGGCTCCTTGTCCAAAAATAATAAGGGTTCGGGTCATAATATTGGCCCCCTCCACTGTGATACCAATGGGGGTAGCTGTATAAATTTCGGCTAAAAGATTCCTTGGACCTAAGGAGATTCCCGCTCCCCCCATAATATCCATGGCATCATTAATCACCACTCTTCCCGCCTCGGTAGCATGATATTTCATCATCGCAGTAATCACAGGAGGTTTAATGCCACGATCGAGCGCCCCACAGGTATAGCGGCGCATGGCCTCCAACATATAGGTACGATGAGCAATTCGCGTCAGAGGATCTTGGACCCCCTCAAAGGCTCCCAAATGAACTCCAAACTGTTTACGATTAACCGCATGGGCACTGGTTACCATACAAGCCAACTTGGAACCTCCAGTCGCCTGAGCAGGTAAGCTAATACCGCGACCAGCTGCCAAAGATTCCATCAACATCTGCCAACCACGGCCTGCCCATTCCAACCCACCAATAATGGACTCTTGAGCCTTCACTACCACATCCTTTCCTTGGGTGGGACAATTGTAAAAAGGAACCCCTAACGGATCATGACGACGTCCTACTATAACTCCGGGTGTCTTGGTAGGAATCAAGGCACAGGTAATACCCACATCTTCCC
>JANWYU010000008.1 GCA_025055135.1 Pseudobdellovibrionaceae bacterium
CTCCATTGATAGTACCCTTGGCACTCAAAATGGAAAAACCAACCCATCCCGTGCCCAAACGTATCGGTAATCAAAAGGGAATACGACAACTTATTAATCTAATTGGATTGTTGACTGTTTCCCTGTGGACCAACCCTCTACTAGCAGAGGAAAGAGGTCTCTCATCAATCCCGCCCTTCAACCTTTTTCTGAGAACCTTCGCCGACGGAGCGGGAATTGATGTGCAATTTAAAAACATACCGATCAACCAATTATCGGAACACGGGCTAGGACTGAGTTCTTTAGCTCAGAAGGTACTAGCCCATGGGCCTCAAAAAATTCACGTGTCATTATACCTACCGGAAGACATATCTGCCGTAGAAAAAAGCCAATTGGTTGATTATATTGAAAACAGTCTTCGTAAAGCCCATCCTGAATCTTCCGTTCACATAGAGCCAATGATTATTGATCGAAAAAAGGCCTACTCTGATTTTAGTGAGGATCAAAAAGCCATTGAACAGGAACTGATTATCAATAACACCCATGACCATCAAAAATTATTGATTGGCCGCTTTTTAAAAGCCTTAAATAATCTGAAATTAGCCTTTAACTTTGTTACCAGAGCGCAGGATATTCGAGAGGCTTTGCACGGCTTAAAAAGCCCATCATCTCACACCCGTGATTTATCCATCGCCACTGCGGTGGGGGTTGGTAAGGCAGTTGTTAATGCCATAGCCTGGATAGGGACTTCCGATCAAAAAAGTTATCCAGCTATTGCTGCTGCCGTCACTGGGTGGGGACTAGATATTTGGTTTGCGAGAAACGCCCAGCGTTGGGTAACATGGAAAAAAAGCTCCGTATTAACTTGGAATCGCTTTGGATTCGGCTATCTTGCTCGATTAATTAATAAGTCCGAAGCACGAAGGGTTTTTTTAGTAGATCAACTTAACGGTCTTTTTTGGAATCTCTATTTTCGAACCTTAGCTTATTTAGACAAACCCCATAACACCAATCCCGTCTTTACTTACGGAGCTCTTTATGATTTTTGGTTACCAATCGTAACCGGAATAGTCACTGAAGCGCCCATAGCCTCCATGAGCCAGGTAGCCATCAACAACTTGCGCCAAAAAGGAGTGTTTCGTTCCCGGCAGCAGTTTTATTGGTTTTTACTTTTTGACTTAAACTACTCTATCAAAAGCTTTTTAATGCAAAGGGGTTACTCATTCCTTTATTGGCCTGCATTCTTTGCAGAAATGTTTACCCGATTAACGTTTATCGCTCTCAATACCATAACTCCTGCCAAAGAAACCAAATTGGTTTTTGTCAGCAGTAAAATGACCCAAGAAAAACTTAAGGATATTTTACACACCGAAGGAATTGTGTTACCGGAGGATCCAATTAAAGGTCCTTTGGAGAGCGAAATGGTGTTACAGGATTGGTTAATGCGTTCACAAACTCACCTGGCATCGCAATCCTCCCACCAAGTAGCTCATAACCTCATCCACCATTTTGAAAAAGTGGTGAAAACAACCCATCAGTTTCTCGTTTTATCCAATGCTCAACGAGTTACCGGCATTGATTTATTGAATTTAAACACTCAAATCGATGAACTGCATCGTAAGACCAAAGAATTTAAAAACGACCTTCATCAAGCCTGTGCCTCAATCTTTCGTATTTGGCGATAAGTCTTTTATTATGATGATTATTCAGACTCGTGAAGGGCTTTTTTACGGCGACGGTGGGGATCAAGTTCACGGCAACGTAATCGAATGTGATTAGGGGTTACTTCTATCAACTCCTCATCGGCAATCCATTCTATAGCCTTTTCCAAGGTTAGGGGCGGCACTGGAACCAAAATTAACTTTTCATCAGATCCTGCTGCCCGCACGTTCGTTAATTTTTTTTCACGAGTCACATTTACTTCAAGATCATTTTCTTTTGAGTGCTCACCAACAATCATGCCCTGGTAGACCTCGACCCCAGGACTAATAAACAAGCGACCACGCTCCTGAAGGTGATACAATGCATAAGTTGTGGCAACTCCCTGTCGGTCTGAGATGAGAGCCCCGGTAACCCTGCCTTGAATGTCTCCACGATACTCATCCCAACCATCAAATTGGGTATTCAGTAAACCGGTTCCTCGAGTATCTGTGAGAAACTCCGATCGGTAACCAATTAATCCCCGGGACGGAATGCGAAATTCAAGCCGTGTTCGACCTGAACCCTTAGAGCTCATGTTAATCATTACGCCCTTTCTTAAGCCCATTTTTTCAGTAACAACTCCAACAAAAGGATCAGCTACATCAATGACAGCAATTTCCATCGGCTCCATTTTTTTTCCATTTATGGTTTTGATAATAACCTGAGGTTTCGATACACATAGTTCAAAACCCTCGCGCCGCATTTGCTCAATTAAGATACCAAGCTGTAATTCCCCACGGCCCACCACTTTAAAGGATTCGGTGGAGTCAGTTTTTTCTAATCGAATGGCCACGTTACTCAATAATTCCTTTTCTAATCTCTCTAAAATTTGGCGCGATGTTACCTTTTTGCCATCGCGCCCAGAGAAAGGGCCATCATTTACCGAAAAAATCATGGCAACTGTAGGTTCATCAACCCGCAAGCGCGGCAGAGGGCGGGGGTTGTCCACGGCAGTGATGGTATCACCAATTTGAATCGCCTCAAAACCAGCCACGATCACAATATCTCCGGGCCCTACTTGTTCCACTGGAGTCATCTGATTTACCTGGTATTGATAAAGGGCACTAATACGAAATTTTTTTTGCGCTGACTCTTGCACTATCAGCACCTCATCCCCCACCGCCATTTTACCAGAGCGAATGCGCCCTACTCCCATGCGACCAACAAACGAACTATAAACAATATTTGATACTAAAAGTTGCAACCCACTTGCAGTATCAATGGTCGGAGGTGGCACTTCTTTAATAATCTTTTCATACAAAATTTGTAGGTTACCATGTGGTTTCGAATAATCCAGAGTAGCAATCCCTTCCCGGGCTATGGTATAAACCGGAGTAAAATCCAATATGTGCTCCGGGGCATCTAAATCAACCATCAAGTCAAATATTTCATTTAAAACCTCCTGAGGACGGGCGTCGGAACGGTCAATTTTGTTTATACACACAATAATCCGCAAACCCTGTTCCAAAGCCTTTTTCAAAACAAAGCGGGTTTGGGGCAAGGGTCCTTCAGCAGCATCAACCAATAAAATGGCTCCGTCCACCATATTGAGGATGCGCTCCACTTCTCCTCCAAAATCCGAGTGGCCAGGAGTATCAACAAGATTAATTTTATATTCTTTGTAATTAAAGGAGGCATTCTTGGCGGCAATGGTGATACCCCGTTCCCGTTCCAAATCGAGGGAATCCATTAAGCGCTCTTGCACATTTTGATTCTCGCGGAAGGTCCCGGCCTGTTTCATAAGATGATCCACCAAAGTGGTTTTCCCATGGTCCACATGGGCAATAATGGCCACATTACGAATAAGATGAGGGGCAATTAGGGACATAAGGCTCTGCTCTCCACGACACCAATCATATCACCTATCTCACTGAAGATCACTTAACCATGACCTCCCATCAGGAAGCCATCATTACTTACGTTAACCCGGTTGATACCTTCTACGGAAGAAAAAAAAGTAACAGCCTGTTCATAAACCGAATAAATATCTTGACTGGAATAAAGCTGTCTTCTTAATTGGGAAGCGTTCGGGTAACCAGTAGCCAACCAAGAAACCAATTTTTTAAATTGAATTTCTAATAACCTACCCTCATAAAATGAGGAATAAGTGCGAAACAGCTCATCCACCAGCTCACATAATGTTTCCTGGCGGGGGGGAGTCGTCCCACTCCATAAACAATAGGCCTTACGAAAAATTAATGGATCTTTTAAAGCCCCTCTACCGATCATAATACCATCACACCCTGTTGATTCTTTTAATTGAACCGCCTGCTGGGCGGTTACCACATCCCCGTTTCCTACAATAGGAATATTTGAGCGCTTTTTGATTTCAGCAATATAGTTCCAATCGGCACGCCCCTCATAGCCCTGGGCCCGAGTTCGACCATGGATGGTTACCCAGCAAACACCCTCTTCCTCCGCAATTTCCACTACTTGCTGGGCATTACGTGAGTCCTGATCCCACCCCGTCCTAATTTTTATTGTTACTGGAATCCGAACCGCCTGCACCACTGCCCGCACCATGGCCCGCAAGCGCGGCAAGTCCCGCAAAGCTCCTGCTCCTGCTCCTTTCTTGACCACCTTAGGAACAGGGCAACCAAAATTAATATCCACAAAGTCAGCCCCTATTTGCTCTACCACCTGCGCCGCATAGGCCATGTCCTCGGGATTATCACCAAAAATTTGGATTCCAACCGGCCTTTGATCCTCAGTAAATTGCATCAGTTCCATGGTCTTCGCTGATGAATAGCGCAAACCCGTTGCAGATACCAACTCCGAACATACCAAACCCGCTCCTCGTCTTTTCATAAAGCGACGCAAAGGACAATCGGTAATCGCTGCCATTGGCGCCAAAATAAAGGGATTTGCCGCTAATTGATCTCTTAAAAACTGTATCATACTGAATCACCTAATGAACCCTTTACCATTCGACAATGATTCGTTACACCGTCACAAATAACATGGCAAATAACATGGCACTTACGGGCACGTAATATACCAATAAAATATCAATACAAAAAAATAATTTAAGGTAGAACCACGCTATAAAACGTTTAGTCAAAAATCATTACTTCGACAATCATTTCACCCATTAAGAAATTGATCGGGATCTGATCTGGCATTGTGGTTGCTGGTAATCATTTAAAAGGGCAAATAGAAGGGGAGCATCATGGGATTTGCACATTTTCAGTTATTTCGTGTTCATCCAGACGATGAAAATCGCAATTCAAAGCCGACAAAAAAAGCGTCGGTATGGTTATTGGGGTTTAGCTTTTTTATGATAATGTTTCAAAACTGTGCGCCAACGCCCTTTGAAAATATACAAGATTCCCTACAAAAAGCAGAATCAGGTGATCCCCTGACAGAAGAGATGGAAGATTTGCTTAACGAATTAGACCAAGGCAAATCTCATCGGAAGGAACCAAAAACCTGTCGCCGAATATCTGCCCATCCCCGTTGCTCATACGATTCCAAACAAGTTAAAACTGACGAACCTTTCCTTATTAATTGCCCCAACTTGGGTAAACCCGAAAAAACATGTTTTGTCATTTGTCTTCGATCCAATCCTAAAAAGGATGAAATTAAAAACACCATTATTTTACCTATTGCCGCATTTGAAAGCGTAACCAAAGCCCTTAATGGAAAATTCAGTCATGGCTTCTGCTGCTACCACCACCAAGATGGCAACATTCAGACAAATCACAAATCCTATGATCAAGATTCTAAAAAGAAAAACAGTAAGAGAAAGCCTATCTTGTGTGATTAAATTTAATCATTAATTTTAATCATTATTTTAAATCATTAAGTCGGTCCATCCATTAACTTGGGATAATCCTACGGTTGTGGAGCCCATTTTACCCTATTTAAGGGCCTCCCGGAGATACGCACTCGCCGTATCCATAAACCACACCACAAATGCAATAACTAAAATAATCGTTCCTACTTCATGCCACATAGCCTGACCCGAATACTGAATAAATAATGTTCCAATCCCTCCACCACCAACAAGGCCAACAACTGTGGCCATTCGGATGTTAATATCCCAACGATATATGGTAAAACTAATAAAAGGTAACACCACTTGTGGCACAATAGCGAACCAAATTACCTGAAAGGGACGAGCTCCAGTGGAGGCAATCCCTTCAATAGGGCCATCACTCACTGTTTCAATAATTTCAGAATATTGTTTGGCTAACGATGCTATGGAATGCATCATTAAGGCCAACATACCAGCAAAAGGGCCAATCCCCACCCAAACCGAGAAGATAATAGCCCAAATTAAAGCCTCAATTGATCGCACCACATTAAAAATGGTCCGTAGACTTAAATAAATCGTAAATCCCACTGGGCTTTTCATAATATTTTTGGCTGCCAAAAAACTCAAAACGAATGCTACTGGAATGGCTAAAAAAGTGGCAATGAATGCCATAAAGATGGTAACAACAATACTACTCACCGCCTTGGGAAGTAACTTCCAATTGGGAGTGGCTAATCCATTGATTAAACGTAAAACTCCAGCAAACCCATCCTCATCAAACAGTTGACTGAATGAAAACTCTGTTACCCGGATACTCACCAGAACCGTAAAGAATAAAAACAATATGATCTGCCAAAACCAAACCTGAGCCCATCGCGGCCGCTCTATGGTTACTCGACTTTTTTTATGAGGAGGCTCGAAAATAACCTCCCCTAAAGTTTTGCCCAAACCAGATTCATTAATTACATACGATAAAAATCCCAAAACAAAAAAAACCACCAAAAACCATTGCGTCGCATAATCCAACATCAGCCGATCATTCTCATCGAATAAATCAAGAGTAAGAGATTCCAGTCCCACCAAAGGGAAAAAATCTGTTACCAAAATAAGGAACAAATAGGAACCCATTATTCCATCAAAGACAAACGATTTGAGTTTTTCCTTCATGTCCTTTTTAAACATAAAATACTCACAAAAAATTACTGAATATGTACTTCCCTGGTGCCCTCTCCATAAATTTTTTCAAACCAGTCCTCATTAATTTGATTGGGACTACCCTCAAAAACCAACTCTCCTGCCTTTAGAGCTATTACCCGGGTAGCATACTCTCTCACCAAACTTAAAAAATGCAGATTGGCTATAATCGTGATACCAAGCTCTTGATTTACCTTTTTCAGGTAATCCATCACAACATGACAGGTTGCAGGATCTAGGGACGCCACAGGCTCATCCGCCAACAAAATTTCTGGCCCTTGAGCCAATGCTCGAGCAATGGCAACCCGCTGCTGTTGCCCTCCCGAAAGTTGATCGACACGCATATTGGCCTTTTCTCGAATCCCAACTAAATCCAAATATTTTAAGGCCTTTTCCACATCTTCTTTGGCAAATAGACCCAAAATGCTTTTCCAGGTAGGCATATCTGCCAGACGCCCCATTAACACATTAGATAAAACAGTGTGACGGGGGATGAGATTAAATTGCTGAAAAATCATAGCAATTTTCCGCCGGATTTCACGAATTTTGCGTGGATCTTTGATAGTTGCAATATCCTCCTGATTTTTAAAAATAATAGAACCCTCAGTGGGATCATGAAGACGATTAATACACCTTAGCAGTGTCGATTTTCCAGAGCCTGATAAACCAATAATGACGAGAAACTCCCCTTGAAAAACCGTGAACGATATATTTTTCAGCGCCACGGTTCCATTAGGATACACTTTTTTTAAGTTAGAAATTTTTAAAATAGGATAACCCGCCATAATTAATCAATCACTCGCGTTGAAATAGCGACCATGGTTACCCGTCCGCTAGTAACAACAACTTAACTTTACTTCTTCACCAAAGATTCTGCGCTTTGACCTGAGTCTTTAAGCATAGCCCGCAGCGAGGCATAATCAGCATCAGAGGCCTTCTTAAGTCCATCAACCCCATATATTTTTTTAAAAGCCTCCTTGCCCTCCTTAGTCTCAATAAATTTCAAGAGCGCCTCTTCGATGGTTTTCTTCATATCCTCGGGCAACTCTTTACGAAAGACTATGGGATCATTCGGAATAGAGTCAGTTAGCTCTAAAATTTTCACCTTTTCTGCTACATCAGGAAATTGCGTTTTCACTAATCGCCTTGCATCTTGAATTCCCTCTTCATCTTCAGGAGACCAAAATGTAGCCCCAGCATCAACCTGCTTATTGTAAACCATGGTAACAACGTTATCATGTTTCCCTGCAAAGACGTGCTCGCGAATCTTAATCCCTCGATCTTTTAAAGTTTTTAATGGCAAAAGATAGCCAGATGTTGAGGCCGGATCAACAAAGGCAAGTTTTTTCCCTTCTAAGTCCTTCAAGGAATTAATACCACTATCGGCTCGAACTATAAACTGACTTTTATAAAGCGCGCTGCCATGTCTTAACACCGTCAGACGGGCCTCTGCACCATATTTTTCGTTGGCTAACAAGTAACCGTTGTTGGTAAACACGGCCACATCAGCCTTTTTAGTACCGAAGGCCTCTACGACGGCGATGTACGAACCCGGCGTCGATATTTTAAATTTATATGGGGTATTTTCCTCCAAAAATTTTTGAAAGACCTTAGAATTATCTTCAATCACTTTAACATCTACCGATGGAGTAAAGAAGAATTTAATTGGATCCTCAACACTGCCTAATTCTTGCTTTTTTGAAGTGCAACCCAAGATTAAAAGTGAACTACTCATGATACTAAAGAGACCCCACAAACCGATGCCCCTTTTCTTCCCTGTTGTTACCCAACTAAAAACCGACCTTTTCATTTTACCCTCCTTTAAAATCGGTTTCGACTAACCGCGGACCTTATAAATGCAAACATGTAGCAAAGCCTCCCTAATTCTCCAAGTGAAAAGTCGTTTAAGATCGGTTATGATCAGTCAAGACTTATGTTGTATGTGGTCCCTACCCCTATTGGAAATTTAAAGGATTTTACCTTACGCGCCATTGAGGTTTTAAAAACGGTGGAAATTGTTATTGTTGAAGAAAAGAAAGTTGGGGAAAGGTACTTAAAATTCATTGGTGCTAATCCCCCTCGATTGGAACAGCTCAATGAACACTCGTCCTCTCAAGATATTGAAAGATTGGTGCTCCTATGCAAACACCATGACTGTGCCCTGATCTCTGACGCGGGAACTCCTAATTTTTGTGATCCTGGAGCCCGACTCATTGAAAAGCTGCGCCAAAATCGCATTACGATCACAGCATTACCGGGACCTTCCAGCCTTACCACGTTACTTGCTCTAGTGAGTGAACCCCTAAGTTCTTTTTATTTTCAGGGCTTCCTCCCTCAAGAAAATCAAACCCGAAGACGAGTATGGCAACAATTGAACCAACGATCAGAGGCCTTTATTGTTATGGATACTCCCTATCGTTTACTTAAGACGCTGCAAGAAGCCCAGCTCTATCTTGGGAATGAACGTAAAGTACTACTGGGTATCAACCTGTCGACCCCAGAGGAACACATTATTGAGGGT
>JANWYU010000047.1 GCA_025055135.1 Pseudobdellovibrionaceae bacterium
AAAAAGGCCTCAACCTGATTAAATCCCACCACGCGGCTATTGGGAGGCACAGACTTGGTTACCAAGGCCTGAGCTCCCACCCTAGAGAAATCTCCTATCGTGATTGGACCGAGTAACACTGCGTGAGCTCCAATGAGTACCCGATGACCCACTTTCGGGTGACGCCTACCCGGCTCTTGAGTCACCCCTCCCAAAGTAACACCATGATAAATCAGACAATCATCGCCAATCTCCGCTGTTTCACCAATGACAACGCCCATTCCATGATCAATCACTAGACGTCTTCCTATCTTTGCTCCAGGGTGAATTTCAATACCGGTAAGCCATCGAGAAAACTCAGAAATGAGCCGCGCCACAAAGAATAGTTTTAGTCGATAAAAAAAATGAGCGATGCGATGGAAAAAAATGGCTTTGGGTCCAGGATAAAGGAATAAAATCTCCAATAATGATTTGGCAGCCGGATCGTATTTTTGATAGGCTTTCAGAAAATCAAACATTCAAGGACACCTCCTTAACGATTCATCGGGACTTTTAATGCGCATCCAGCTAATAAAGGTATCACCTATTTCACCCACTTCCCAAACAAAAAACCAATCGCCACCAATAATGCGATAAAAATAATACGAAACGGCCGGTAATCTTAAGCCGTTTTTATTGATTAGCATATGATCCGTTACAAAGGCTGAAAGATCATAAATATAACCACAATTTGATCCAATCTGAACACCCTGTCTTTTCTCTGGTTCATACAAAGGAACAAAGAAGACTCTTAATTGATTTATTTTGGAAAAATAAGGAGTAAAATCAAACCGCAACAGAATGGTTCCACCTTCAGAAGGTGCTTGAGCCTGATCTTTATCTATTCGAAAAATTTCCTCCACAGCCACTAAGCCTCCCCCCTCTTTCAGTGAAAAGCGCCGATCTTTGAGGCCTTGGCCGCCTTGAAAAACAAGATCAAAGGATCCATAAAAAAAATTTTTCTTTTGCCCAACCAACAAATCAAGAACTTGAGACGGAACCTGTTCATCCCATTGAGCGTGGGCAGCCCAAATCATATTCACAAACAATAAACAACCCAAGAATCTCCCCTGATGATACCTAAAGCATTTCATAATTTCCTTCTTATTAGCGGTAAATACTGATTGTAATGTTTTAAACCTTCATTGATTTCTACTTGATAAGTCATATCGTTACCCCGTTTCTTCGCTAAATCAGCCTTAACAAGAAAATATAAAGGACCCACTTGTGGACTTTCTAAGCTGCTAATTAACTCTGAAACATAAACATCATTTTCTTTTTTGTAATAATAAAACAGTTTGGCTAACTGGCAGGGAAAACCCGACTCACATAAATTAAGTAACGCTGGAACCTCCGCGAGACGCTCATCCCGCGCCAATAATTGGGCAGCCGTTGCTAAAAGAATCTCATTTTTTGGTCTCTGCTTACGAGCTAACTCCAGATTGGTGAAAGCCATGGACTTGTTGTTGCCATAAAATTGACAGATAGAGTAAATTGCTACTGCAGAATCAAAAAACAAAGGACGTTCTTCTGAGGATACTTTTACGCCAGTTAACGCTTCAGAAAATTTTTCGCAAACAGGAAGAAAATGCTCAAATGAATAAACCCGGCTTGGAATAAATAAGTCGTAAGCAAGATGAGCATGTTCAAAAATATTAACGGACCATACATCATTTAAGATGATACGATAGTGAATATTAGTTGCTCTTGCAGTGAGCAAAGCCTGAAGTATTTTTAACTGTAAATAATAAAAACGAAAGGTCTTCAAAGGAGCAACAAATTTTAAAAATCGATCCACATACGATACCCTATCCTCGGAGGGCATTTTCAGCAAATTCAGTCCGTACAAAAAATAGGCCTGCTCCTGCAAAAACCGCGACAAGATCTCACCTCTCTGAAGTAATTGATCCAGAACTTGAATTGAGTCATGATACTGTTTACGCCAATAGTGAATCTGGGCTAATATCAAGGAAAGCTCGAATTCCTCGGGTGAGGATTGAATCAATTCCCGAGTTAACAAAATAGCTTCATCCCACGCCTCTTTTTTAAAGGAGAACTGAAGTTTAAGTAACATCCACTTTTTCCAATCAGGGAAGTTCTCGGGCTTACCAATTCCTTCAAAAACATCAACAGCTTGAGCTAACCGAGTATCATGATAGGCAATGAGTAGTATAACATAATTGAGAAAGTCGGAAGCAGAGAACAAGCTTTTAGATTTAGAGTATATTTCGTCATAGATTCGAGTGGCCTCTTCATATTCTCCCCGATTAAAATGCACTTGGGCTTTGCGCAAAGCCTGTATCCTTTTCGCATTTTGTTCTTCTCGTTTTTTGTTTTCAAACCATTGTATTCCCCAAAAAACACCGATAAGAACGGCTACTGCTGCTAATATCAGCCACCGAGCGGTTCGAGCACGAGAATGATATTTCTCCTCTAATCTTACATCGCCAGAAACACCATAAACTTTGGTTGTAGGGGGTGGCGTTGTAGTAGCCCTTACTGATTTCGTTGGAGGCACTGTTTTGAGACTAGAAATTCCCGCACTCGATTCTACTGTCTCGAAACTATCTGGATTCCGAATGTAATCGAGAAATTTTTCCGGTTCAGATAGTAGCTCATTCGTAGTGGTGGCTTCTGTCTTGGTTTTGGTATTGTCTTGACCTGAGGTTACGTCAGAAGTCTTTTCTGACAGGTTATCGTCTGATAATTGTTTCAAAGCCATCATGATGGACTGATGATCACGAATAAACATCCAACGCTGAGTAGGACTTCGGATTTCATCAATTACGGTGATAAATCTTTTTTGTAACAATATCATTACTTCAGTTAACGTTACCGGTCCTAAGAGTCTTCCACTAGATTTGATCAACCAAATTTTATCTGATGATTCCATCCCTCTCTCCTTAAAAAGATGGTCCCCTGGACATTAATAGAATAAGGTCTTCATTGGAAATTAACAAACTAATTCCGAAGTAACTTGAATTCTTGTTACCCTTTTGCGCCAAGTCTTGAATCCCCGCAATAGCATAAAGCCCCCGCCATAGGCGCGCTTGAAGCTGGGCTCGAATATTAAGTTTGCTAAATTCCATCAGCTCTAATGAAAACAATAATCGTTCCCGAAAAAATGAATAATCGATCCCCAAACCCCCACTACTTTCAATAAGCCCTGCCCGAATGGTAAAATCATAGAAAGTTTTAGCAAACCATAGGCTAAACTTTGTTTTGCTCAAATAGGTTTTTTCCTCTCGCGTTTCAGTTACCACGCCCCCTTGGGTGAGTTTTGTATCAACCACCTCCCTCAAGCCTGAAGGATCGTCTACTACTGCCAGGTAATAATGACGATCCGGACCAGGCTCAAGCTTCACCCCAACTTGGGTACGAGCCGCACCAAACTCTCCCAAATAGACACTTTGAAAATGTAAGGAGGTCATCAAAGTAGATACACCACCAAATACGGCATCTACGCTATCCAAAGTATTCTCCACCACTTCTGCCGCTCCCTCATCACTAATTAGCTTTCCTAATGTGCCCTCTCCCTGATTTAATTTGTTTGTTATCTCCTCAATGTTTTTTAAGGAATTATCTAAGCGGGTAAGGGCCGATTTTAGTTTTACCCTGGCGCCTCCGTCATCGGCACTATTCATCACTTCATCCAAACTTTTAGTAACATTATTGAGTTGTTTGACAATTTGCCTGATTTCGTTTTTGTTATCCGCCGCTATCTCAGAAAGATCGGCAGTAAGACGCTCGATATTTCTAATAACCCGACCCACAATATGGCGATCAGTTCCATCCTCAGTAACAGCTTCAGAAATATTCTTAGATACCTCCTTAATGTCATCTGCTATTTGCCCAACCTTGGTAATCACTTGATCCAAACTGCCCTCTGCCATTACTTTTTGAATCACCTCACCATCCCCCAAAGGAGGATCAGTAACACTACCTGGGTAAATATCGATGTATTTATCTCCTAAAATCCCTTGGGTACGAATACGGGCTACAGAGGAGGTGCTTATTGGATAATCTCCGGAAACAACAATATCCACCCGTGCTTTACCATTTTCTAAGGCTATG
The DNA here is from genome assembly GCA_025055135.1 of Pseudobdellovibrionaceae bacterium. Classification (GTDB taxonomy): domain Bacteria; phylum Bdellovibrionota; class Bdellovibrionia; order Bdellovibrionales; family Bdellovibrionaceae; genus JANWYU01. The sequence goes on from JANWYU010000047.1 coordinate 4,093, forward strand.
TTTTTAATAATTCCTACAGGAATTCCAGAAATCTTCACCTGACTCCCTTTAATCAAACCACCAGCATCATCCACAAAGAAGTGGTAACGCTTTCCTCCCGATAAGACATTGGGATTTTCCCCTACCTTTACCGACATATAACCTATGGCAACCAAAGCCATCATGACAAAAAAGCCTACCTGCCATTTAGGAGCATCAAGTAACGTCATTTTTTCTTAAACCCTTTAGCAAGAAATTTTTGTACAATCTCATTATCGGAATTAAAAAAATCATCAGGAGTACCAAATAAAAGAACCTGACCCGCATTTAACATGGCAACATAATCAGCAAGGCGGAATGCCGCATGTAAATCATGAGAAATCATCACCGACGTTAGCCCAGGACGTGAACGATGAGTAGACAAAATCAAATCATCAACCATTTCCGTTAAAACTGGATCAAGGCCTGTGGTGGGTTCGTCATAAAAAATAATTTCCGGATCCAAAGCTAGAGCACGAGCTAGACCCGTTCGCTTTTGCATCCCTCCCGATATCTCTGAGGGTAACTTAAAAAAGTGTTCTTCCGCTAAACCTACCTGCCGCAATTTACTGGCAGCAATTTTTATCATTTCATCTCGGGATAAATCTCTTCGGTGCTCTACTAAGGGAAAACATACGTTTTCTAAAACAGTTAAATCGTCAAATAAAGCAGCACTTTGAAATAAAACTCCAAATTTTTTACGAAACTCCACCATCTCTTTATGGCTTAATTGACTTAACTCCTGACCCAATACCCACACCTCTCCCCGGGTAGCTCGATACAAACCTAACATATGCTTGAGTATGACACTTTTACCCGTACCCGAGAATCCAATGATGGCCATCAGACTGCCACGAGGCACCACTAAATTCATACCCTTAATCACAAAATCGTTACCGTTAAAGGATTTCCAAACCTCTTTTAATACAATGGCATGTTCCATTGGCTAATCCTGTATCCCCATAACATAATAAAACAACCGAATGAGGTTCATCAAAAAGTAATCCAAAACAATGATACTTACCATGGAATTAACGACCCCTTGATTGGTAGCTTCCCCAACCCCTTGGGCTCCACCCTTAGCATGGTAACCTTTAAAAGTACAAACAATGGAAAATAAATAACCAAATACCAAAGCTTTAAACAGCCCCTCGAACAGGTAACGCACCTTAACTACCTGAGCAATTTTATCCCAAAAAACAGCCTGATCTAAACCAACCAGAAATACGACCAAAATCCATGCTCCAAACATGGCAAAAAAATCAAAAATAGCAGTAAGTAACGGAGTCGAAATTGTTGCCGCCAAAATTCTTGGACCTATTAAATAGTTAAACGTATCCACCCCCATAACATCCAAAGCATCCATTTGTTCATTAACTCGCATGCTACCCAATCGTGCGGCAATCGCACCTCCCGCTCGTGCCGCTATGATAAGCCCCGTAAGAACTGGACCGAGCTCACGCGCTATCCCCAAAGCCACTACAGGGCCAACCAAATTGGTAGCATTTACTATTTTAAATCCAAGATACACTTGAAAGGACAAAGCCAACCCAGTAAATAGCCCAGTAAGGGCGACAATAAAAAAGGAACGGTTACCAATAAATTCAAAATGGCGAACAAATTCTAAAAATCGAAACGGCCGAGAAAAAATGGATCGACTTCCTTTCCAGCCAAATACAACCAATTCACCAAAGCTTTCTAAATAATATAGGGTTTGACGTTTAATGTATTGAAAAATCCCAAGTATCATATTTCCTTATTATCTAAAGAATGGTCCAAATATTCTTGGCTTACCCAAAGGCGAGTAACGCGATCGGAAATGCGACTCACCACCTCCCATACTATGGTATCACTCCATCTTGCCCAGTCTAAGGCCGTAATGGACGCTTGTTCAGAAAGGCCCATTAACATGACTGGCTCTCCAAGTAAACGATCTACCGAATATTTTTTAGTAACTTCAGTTAAATCACACATCAGCGCATCCATAGTTATAGCACCCACGATCGGAACTTTTTGATCTCTAACTACCACATAACCACGCCCCATAGCATTTCTCGATAAACCATCAGCATAACCAAAAGGTACCACGCCAATAAAACTCGGCCGAGAGGCCTTCCAGCGTCTGCCATAGGACACCGTTTCTCCAGGTTCAACGCGCAAAACATGAACAATTCGGGACCATATTTCCATAACCGGCTTAAGTAAAAAATTTAAATTAAAGCCAACAAGATCAGGAAGGTAACCATAAAGACCAATACCTATGCGCACGCCCATTCCCTTTGGTAACTCACCAAATTTATGGTAACAAGAAACCGCACCTTGGCTATTAAAAAGGTGATTAGAAAATTGAGCCCCAGACCACCCCCAATGCGTTAAAAGATCTTGAAATCTTCGCAATTGCTCAAGAGAGAAACTATCATTCAATAAAAAATCGTGACCATCAGCCAAATGAGACATAAAACCTTCAACCTGAACATAATGCCCATGTGCACTCAGTAACTCTCTCACCTGTGCGGCCTCATCCATGGCAAAACCAAGCCGATGCATGCCAGTATCAAATTTTATATGACATTTTAACGGCACTTTAAGTTCAAGTAATTGACGAAGTTGATCCATGGAAGACAACACCGGGATGATTTGATACCGTTGGGCCAATAGAAATTCTTTTCCTTGAAGTGGGCCAAAACACAATATAGGGGACTTCACTTGGGCCTCTCGAAGTCGAATAGCCTCCTCTAAAAATCCTACCCCAAAGGCAGATACATTTTCAGTGGATAAAGTACGCACTACCTCCAAATCGCCATGTCCATAGGCATTCGCTTTAATCACAGGACAAATAAACCGACCATTACCAAACAACCGAGCCAAGAAACGATAGTTGTCCAGTAACCGATTAAGATAA
>JANWYU010000070.1 GCA_025055135.1 Pseudobdellovibrionaceae bacterium
GGAACATCCTCCATCACGGAAGCCCCTAGAACAGTATTAGATTGCATACCAAACGGAACGGCTTTACCGAATCGAAAATAAACCCCAGGAACAACTTTTAAATTCTGCGGGGTAGGGTTCAAAGATAACAATCCAAATGCAGTGTCAGTATTAAACAAAACCGGGCGGGAATAAACAAAGGTTCTTTCGGCAAATCTTCGTAGCATTTCAAATTGATTCGACAGTTCCTCTAAAAAAGAGCTGATTTGGATCTGATCTGATAAAATGCGCACGGGTAACAAATCAGAAGATCTAATGGTTTTTTGGTTCCAAGAACAATCAACAAACGTGTTAGCATAGGAAAGGACAACGGGACGAAAAGATGGTCTCACTCTTGAAGGAGGTTGTTTCAGCTTCCGAATAGATTCAATGGAATATAAATCAACAATGTGCAATTTACCCGCTACATCCAAAATAAACACTTGGTTTTCCAACATTTTTAAGTGCCATCCTATTATGTGATATCGGTCCCCCTTTGGTAACATTTTCTCATTAGATTCTTTAATTGAAAATTCCCGCAGCAAATTCGAACTCAATTGATCAAAATTGAATTGTTCAATGGGATTTTCAAAAGCCAGATAGGTCAATAAATACTGAATCTGGGTTACGTCAACCTCTTGAGTTCTTCCCTTAAGATCAATCAATGTTGCCTTATTATCTTGAATATTTATGATCACTCCCTCCAAACGCCGACAGTCCCTAGTAACAATCGCGTAGATATCAACGGCCCACAGCCTTGGTGAAAAGAAAATCGAAAGTAAGTAGAGAAAAACAAAAATGTCTAAGCCTCTAAGAAAAAGGGCGGCAAGCAAACGTAACATTATCTCTAGTTAATGCTGCACTCGGCACATTAGGTCAACCAAACTTTAGAGCAAGTAACGCATAGAGGTGCGACTACAAAACGTATTGATGGATTACTCAACGAAAATCTGAAGACGGGTTTAAACCCACTACTTTGGGGGATTTACTGCTAAATCCTAATCCTCCCTTTCCAATTTAAATTCTCCGTTTTTCGAAATATCATCAAAATTATGATAACTTTCATAACCACTAACATAACTTCTAAATAGTTTTACTTGCATCACTGCTCCACCAAGTGAAGACAGCCCAAGAAAATAACGATAATAATGGTTAAACATTTCAAATTCCGATGCCAATTTCTCACGAAGAAACCATACGTTTCTTCTCGTCCCACGAAGACCTACATCTACTGGTGAATCATCTCTTACACACAACTCACGTTCCTTTTTCTTTAAGTATCTCATGAATTCATCAGCCTCCTTCCCAGAACTTAATAAAGATGCCTGGTACGAGGTTTCTGTAGGTAATTTCAATGAAATTAGGAAATTAATATTAGGATTACGGGCCATAAGCTCTTTAATACCATATTGCACATTATCTAACTTTTTCACGTGCCTTGGCAACTTCAGCATTTGGGTGATATGAAACTGTTCAACAAATTCACATAGTACTACAAATGCTGGTAACGATTCCGTTTTCAAATTATTGTCTGTTATTACGGAAATTGATTCGTCCTTCTTTTTAGTCTCTAGCAATTTCTCTAAATCTTTCCAATCCTCCTTAAATAGTAAAGAGATTTTTACAGACTGGGGATTTTTATAAAAACGCTTTTCTTCAGGTAGATCTTCCACAAATTCGATCATCCAATTGGCGTCTGATAGTGTTTTGAAAAATCGAATTTTCAACCCTACATAACTAACGGAAACCATTTTTCGACCATCAAAGATCAATCGAGAACCATTATCAGTCCTAAAAGCCTGCTTCTCGAACCCAACATCCTCAGGTAATGGTATGGGATTCACCGGTTTATTATCCCGCGGTTGCGAACATGAAAACAGTATTTGGGTAACAAAAATAAGAAAAGCTATTGTAAAAAAACGAAAACCTCTCTCTTTTAAAGTCGCATCCATCATATCAATCCTCTCGCACTCTTTCTTACTATATTTCTATCTCTCTCTATCTTATATGCTATCTCTATTACTCTATATTAATTTGCTCTTATCTTACTCTTGTTTTCACCCTTTGCTGCTATCTTTCTTTCGATAGCATTCTCAATTCTAATCTTTAATACCTTCTCTTTTATTATTTTCTCTTAACTAACGACCCCATCTTGATAAAAAATCAAAACTGTACCGACCTATCCTTGCTAGTTTTATGCCATAATAAGCATCAGCTCACACCCAAATAAAATAAATTCCCCGAAACTACAAGTGTCCAATTTGAATTCACTATCACATTTTGGGGCTCGAAAAAATTTCAAAGGGGCAATAGCTGTTTAATCACCCACCAATAAAGAGGCAAGCCCACAGTAATATTAAACGGAAAGGTAATGCCCAAAGCGAGAGTCAAATAAAGCCCAGACCGGGCTTCTGGAATAGCCATTTGTAAAGCTGCAGGAACAGCAATATATGATGCTCCCGCACCTAAGGTAGTTAACAAAAAGGCCTGGGGAGCAGATAATCCAACAACATAGCTCCAAACAATGGCGAGACTAGCCCCTATTATGGGAAAAACAAAACCACCTACCACCAACCAAGCAGGTAGCTCCATTTTTTTAACGACATGTCCCGAACGGATTCCAAGATCCATAAGAAAAAAACATAATAAACCACGAAACAAATCAAAAACAAAGGTGGCTACACTATCTCGGCCAAAAGGTCCTGAAATAAGGCCAATAATGAGGCTACCCATCAGAAGGTACACCGACGGATTAAAAAAAGATTCATGTAGCAGAGCCTTCAAGTGACTGGGACGACCGGAATGGCGATTATACCACAACAAGGCAACGACAATGGCAGGAGCCTCCATCAAAGCCAAAACTGCAGTCATACCACCAAGGTAAGGCATTTGTAAACTCTCTAACCAAGTGACTCCTGCTACAAAGGTTACCGCACTCACCGATCCATAGGTGGCACCTATTGCCGCGGCATCTGCTCTCGGTAACAGTTTTGCAAGTCCAAGGGATATCAGAAGCGCTTGAGAAACAGAAAGTAACACTCCTCCCAACATACACCACAATAGCTCAACTTCCACCCCCGATTTAGCAAGAGACACTCCACCTTTAAAACCAATAGCAAACAAAAAATAAAGGGATAAAAAGCGGGAAAGTCCGTTAGGTATTTCGAGTTTGGTATTAAAAAAAACGGAGGCCATCCCCAAAATAAAAAATAAAATAGCCGGTTCTTTTAACATTTCCATAACTATGGTATGTTCCGCTTTAGGAAATTGTTCACTATCTCCAAGACAACAAATCGTGAATCATAAAAACGTTCTTTTACCAACGGGGGAAGGCTAAAACTCATCCTCTGAAACCAACTGGCTCTCAGTGAAGCCACGAACCTCATCTAAGCTTTGAGTGTCCTCAGCCTCAAAGTCAGAATCGGTTGATGATTCATCTATCTCCATTTCTGCTATTAAGCTTAAAAAGGTTTTCTCATTGCAAAGATCTTTACGAATGACATCTAGATACTTGTCTGGGTAACGGGAGGTTAACTCCTCAATGTAGCGTTCCAATTTGCCGTCCGCCAAAATCTTTCGGCGGATTTGAATTTTTTTCCACAGTAACAAATAATGGTAGCGGCAATATCCCTCAACCACGGCAATCTGATCACAATCCTTTACTTTGCAGTAGGGTCTTCCCTGAGCATCTCGTAAGGTTTGATCCTCTTCCTCTCCTGCCTCTTTAGAAAGGAGAGATTCCAATCCGGTAGGATTCTCAAGCTCCTCTTCTTCAGTTTGCTGAACAGCCTTCTTTTCCTTATTAATTTTAGCTGATGATGGCCTCATTACATGTTTCTTGGCCGTTTCTTTCTCTTTCTGATATTTTTCTGCTTCATTTCTATCTTTCGAGGTCACAGTCGATCGATTCGATTTTAGAGAGGATTTAGTATCCTTGGAGCCGGTTACTAACTTTTGAGCAAGATCCTTCTGGTTCCCAGGCTTTGCAACCTTGTTCTGTTTAGTAACCCGCGAAGACGGCCGCCCTTTTTCTATCCCACCTTCCTCATTTGTTTTCTTAGGGGACGACCTCCCCAAAAGGGATTTTAACAACTGGGTTGGACTAAAATTGCCTTTCTTGTTCTTGCTTGAACTTTTAATAGGCACGGCTGTTTTGCCTTTTTCTGGTTTTTTGGTTTCTTTTTTGGTGGGTGATCCCCTATTCACGGGTGTTTTTTTTTTGCTTTTTTGGGACATGATTTCCTATAGTTGTCCCATTCAAAAACTGTTGTCAAATTGAAGTTCAACCACCTTCCACACGTTGTCCCATGACTTTCTTTCCGGTTACACTAACCTTTTGAAAACTGGTCCCGTTTGGTGTGGAGAACAGGTTAAAGATGCTGTACCAATCGACAATTGGTGATAACATCTGGAATTTGTATTGATCCACAGTTAAATGGACCAGATTCAGTAAAAATTAAAGGGGTTTTTATGGAACAAGTGCATATTTTGGATGCTCGCCGAACGCCAATTGGTAGTTTTTTAGGACAGTTAAGTAGCCTTCCAGCCCCAAAACTTGGGGCATCTGTAATCGCAGGGCTATTAAGGGATTGGGAACAGCGCCTAAACCCATCAGAAATTGGTGGGTGTATCATGGGACAAGTGCTTACTGGAGGCTCTGGCCAAGCTCCCGCAAGACAGGCGGCCATTTATGCTGGACTTCCCCCTAGTGTAGCATGCACGACGGTGAACAAGGTCTGCGGATCGGGTTTAAAAGCGGTCATGATGGCCGCAGATGCCATCCGTCTAAAACAGGTAGACCTTATGCTTGCAGGAGGTCAAGAGTCCATGTCCCAAGCCCCATTTTTGGTTGAAGGAGCTCGATCTGGTTACCGAATGGGCCATCAAAAGCTGATCGATAGTATGCTAAAAGACGGCCTGTGGGATCCTTACTCTGATTGGCACATGGGACAAGCTGCGGAATTGTGCGTACGAGAGTTTCGACTTTCTCGAGAAGAGCAGGATCGCTTTGCCATGGAATCCTACAAGAAAGCCCAAAAGGCCCAACAGCAGGGCTGGTTTGAAAAAGAAATCATTCCCGTAACCTATGCTGACAAAAAGGGTGAAGCACTCGTGAAGGTGGATGAAGAGCCCTCAAAGGTGATTTGGGATAAAATTCCCTCTTTAAAGCCTGCGTTCGAAAAAGATGGCAGTATTACTGCAGCCAATGCCTCCAAAATTAATGATGGGGCAAGTGTATTGTTACTAGCTTCAGCAACAAAAGCCCGGTCCATGGGGCAAAAAGGATTAGCTCGTATCGTGAGTTATGCCTCTTATGCCCAAGATCCCAAATGGTTTACCACCGCTCCCGTTGGGGCTATTAAAAAGGCCTTAGAGCTTGCCCAACTCACTGTTGATCAAATTGATTTGTGGGAAATCAATGAGGCCTTTGCTGCTGTGACATTGGTAACCTCGAAGGAGTTGCAAATCCCTCTAGAAAAGATCAACGTGCATGGAGGAGCCGTGGCACTCGGGCATCCCATTGGGGCCAGTGGGGCGCGAATACTGACGACATTGATCCACGCTCTAGTAACCCATCGAAAACGCTACGGTTTGGCAACGCTTTGTATTGGCGGCGGAGAGGCAGTAGCTATGATTGTGGAATCTCTACTATAATTTTAATACAATAACCATGGAGGATGGATGTCAAAGGTGGTTAAAAACGCAGAAGAAGCCTGTCGCGATGTTTTTAGTGGTGCCACTCTAATTTTTGGCGGCTTTGGGTTATGCGGAATTCCCGAAAATTCCATAGTGGCCCTTAGTAAAATGCCCATTAAAGATTTAACATGTGTCAGTAACAATGCCGGAGTAGACGACTGGGGGCTGGGCTTACTGCTACAAAATCGACAAATTAAAAAAATGATTAGTTCTTATGTGGGGGAAAACGCCTTATTTGAACGGCTCTATTTAACCGGAGAATTAGAAGTAGAGTTTGTGCCTCAAGGAACGTTAGCTGAAAGAATGAGGGCAGGAGGTGCTGGAATTCCGGCTTTTTATACTCCCACTGGAGTAGGAACCTTAGTGGCTGCCGGTAAAGAAGAACGAGAGTTTGATGGACGGAAATATATTCTGGAGCGTTGGATCCGAGGGGATTTTGCCTTTGTTAAGGCATGGAAGGGAGATCCCTTTGGTAACTTGGTTTACCGAAGAACTGCGCGCAATTTTAACCCATTAGCAGCTATGGCCGGCAAAATTACCATAGCGGAGGTGGAAGAGTTGGTACCGTTAGGTAGTCTAGATCCGGATGAAATCCACACGCCCGGAATTTTTGTGCAACGGATTTTTCAAGGGAGCCATTATCAAAAAAGAATTGAACAACGCACCACTAGATTGACCTTAACTCAAAAGTCGAGGTGATTTATGCCGCTTACTCGGGAACAAATCGCACAAAGAATCGCCCAAGAAATTAAACCTGGTTATGTTGTGAATCTGGGAATTGGAATCCCTTCTTTGGTTGCCAACTATATTCCAGAAGAGAGCCAAGTCATGCTCCATAGCGAGAATGGGTTATTAGGGTTAGGACCGTTTCCTCTCGAAGAGGAAATTGATCCAGACTTGATCAACGCCGGTAAACAAACAGTGACCTTTGTTAAAGGGGCCAGTTTTTTTCACTCCGCTGATTCCTTTGCCATGATAAGAGGGGGCCACATTGATTTGACCATTCTTGGAGCTATGGAAGTGGATGAAAGTGGCTCCATCGCCAACTGGATGGTACCCGGCAAAATGGTTAAAGGTATGGGAGGCGCTATGGACTTAGTCGCCGGAGCGCGACGGGTGATCGTGGCCATGTTGCATACTGATAAGTCGGGTCAATCGAAATTACGCAAGAAATGCACATTACCTCTAACAGGAGTCGCCTGTGTCCATCGGGTTGTTACCGATTGGGGAGTATTTGATGTTACCCCAGAAGGGTTCCTATTGGTGGAATATGCGCCAGACTTATCACCTGAAGAAATCCAAAAAAATACTGAGGGCCGAGTTTTACTTTCATCTTCCGCTCGCCCAATTAAGTAACCAATCAGCCCGACTCTTGTTGAAAGGCTAAAAGATCAGCTTTAATAATAATGACGAAAAAACCCGATGGGAACAGCAAACAAGAGAGGAAAAAGCTACTTGCCAAATTCTAGAGTACACGCACAAGAGCGATGCGCCAAATCCCTCTGACCTTGAGCCATCCGTGACTTGCATCGCCCCTCCCACTTTTAGTGTTGAATGAGTTCATAAAAATGACAAGTTAATTTTTGGTTTTTAAGATTTTGCGCGTTAGATTTAAGTTTTAAAGCTCATACGCTAAATATTGTGTTTAATTTAGGTTTGAGCGCTATGTATAGTTATCTCTTCATAAAAAAATCAATCAAATCCTGACTAGAAAATAGGCAATAAGCACCGTCCTGCAATAAACGCGTGTTACCTGAAAAATGTTTATCCCACGGTAACGCTGTTGTTGTGAAAACAGGAACCCCCATTTCGGCAGCCAACGTAGCGCTCATCCAACTCCCTGAACGATAACGAGACTGTGGCACAAAACAGGCTTGGCTCATTCCTATAATAAGGCGATTCCTCTGTCGAAAATACCATTTTTTAACTTCCTCTAGTGGATGATATTCGCTGACAAAACAACCACCTAATTCCAAGACAAGCTGTTTCCACTTTTGGACCTCTGGAGGATAGGGGCGCAGCAAACCACTCGGTAACCATACCACCGTAGGAGTTTTTGTTTTAATTGCCGTAAAATGGGCTCGTTGATCAACGCCGCGCGCTCCTCCACTTACAATAATGAGATCCGGACGAGCTGATAAAAGTACGCTTAGCTCGCGATCCAACCAAATCAACAATTCGGAGCTTGCCTCTCGGCTACCTACTACAGCCAAAGCCTGATGATTCCACAGGGAATGCAAATCGCCCCAAAAACTCAAGCAGCGGGGAGGATCATTTAAGTGCTTTAACATAGAGTGTTCTGGCAGATCGTCACGTAAACAAAACCTTATCCCCATTTCCATACTTGCCAGAATTTGCTCCCTTTGTTGCTGCCACGCTGTGGTGGATATGTTACTAAGATCTTTCCAAAACGGTAACTCAGAAATGATTGCCTCTAGAAATTTACCACAATCCTGATGTTGATTATTATTGAACCACAACTCGGTCTGTATCCATTCCTCGGCCGTTACATAAATGCGACTACGGCTTAAAAATGCAAGTAAAATTAAGTCAATTTTCCAGAAGGGCATTACCTTCTTATCATAGCCAATACAGAAGAACTTCTAAATTAGAATTACTGCCATTATAAAAGTTGATCGACCGACTATCGGATATTTTAACGCAAGGTTTTGCGAATCCACTCAAATTCTATATTTGTCTTGGGATAAAGTGATAAATCCTCCGAAGTAACATCCCCTGTATAAATTTCCTCTAAGCTGTCACGCACAATTGCCGTAGCCCAATCCGAATCTACCTTGATAATTTGCGCTACACCCACCAAACGGTGTGATTGTTCCACCCGAAGCGGGTAAAGATCAGAAAGTGCATTGCGATAAATGGGAATAAAGTTGCCAACCTCCGGAGTTCCATTCAAAATCCGCATAAAAATCACTTCAAAATTACCAAAAATATGTCGTTTCCTTTCGCAGTAACCAGTGTAGATCTGAGCTACGACATCTTTTCGCACATTTTTAATATCCTCTCGTAAATTAATATCTATCTCCGTTAAAACTAACGAAGACAGATCACTTCCCACTAATAAAGGAAACATGGCATCTGTTACTATTGCTCGGAAAATGGGTTTCGAATTAGATACGCGCTTTAACACCTCAACTTGCCCCAGATATTGCGTTAAATACAAGTTTTCCTTTTTTTTTGACTCCTCTTTTTGGATAATTATCACTTCTTGAGAAAGAACCTGGTAACGCTCCCCTTCTATTATGTCATTTCCCTGAATATAAACGTACTGTCCCGTATGTGCCGCATTCATTCCCCCCTCTACCTTGATAATGGTTTTTGTATTCTTGGGAATGAGAGATCGATCGATCCAACAATCAAGGCGATATTTCTGGATATAAGCCTGATCTACCAAACGGGAGCCAACCTTCAAGGCCTTTGGAATTTGAGATGGTGGTGTAAAATCAATAAAATGAAAACTTGAGGGAATAGGTTCTGGTGTAGGGTACACCCTTTTGGGAGGAAACTTCAGAGTTGAGAAATCAACCGGAATCTGATTTAAATCAACAACCTCAGGTTGGGGCAATTTATCTTTTAAATAATCCTCAATGGGCTTTATGATAATGGTTTCCTCAGGGGGAGGAGACCTGTTCCCATCAAGTCGGCCCTGCTCTTCTTCAATGAGAATGTTTGGGGAAGGGGTATTGGTGGACGAAGAGGGTGTCACATTTGCATTTGGAGGAGTGGTTACCTCCACTGAAGATTGTTTGCCTTCCTCTTTGCTATTTGTAACCTCCTCCCCCCTTTTTTCCGAATCATTCTTGGTAACTGTTGCCTGTAATTCCTGCCCCTCTCGAATAATCCTCACTGAAGGAGGTCGTTCTAATGAACCCTCATCAAAGACAAGAACATCTCCTGGGTAAATTTGATGGGGATTAAATAAAATATCTCGATTCACCGCCCATAACTTGGGCCAATACTCAGGATCCCCAAAAAATACTCTCGAAATTTCCCACAGAGTATCACCCTTTTGAACTTGGTAATGCCGAGAGGGCGTTTTTTCAAGCACAGTCTTCCAGGTATCCGATGGCACGGGAGTAATATCGTAAGCACTTTGTGCTGCCATCGCACCCGACACTAAGATAATGCTTAAAAGAAACCGAAGTACCAAAATCTACTCCCGATGCGCGCGCCGTAACTCTATTTGCGCCCTTTTAGCCTCAAGGGTATTGGGGTAGTCTTTTAGGATTTGTTCATATATCTTTCGGCTTTGCTCTGGGATATTCATCACATGATAAACCCGTGCTTTAGCGAAAAGAGCCCGTGCCTGATCCTCCGCACCGATTTTGGTGTTTTTTACGATTTTATCAAACGCCTTTAAACTTTTAGCATAATCCTTCATTTGATAGGCCGCCAATCCTTTTAAAAAATAAAGTTGCGCTTCAAGGCCTACATTATCCAATCGAGAAACTTGAATTTCCAAATCCCTCATCGCCTTCTCAAAGGCCTTCCATTCTTGTCGATCAAGTAAGGCTTTTAATCGGGCAATTTCTTCTCTATAAAATTCTAGTTCTCGACTCCTCTTTTCAGAAGCAGCAACATCACCTTTCCTATGCAAAATCAATTTTTTAGTTTGGGGGCGATAATCTAATTGAACATCAGTCCCAGCACCAGCCCTGGAAACCCTTTTCTTCACTCCACTACTTACCTGTGGGATTTGACGCACGTTTTGCCTATCATTCTTGTGAGGCTTGTTAGAAAGAACCGCCGAAACAGGTTTTTCCATTTTTGCAGTTCGATGAGAAGAAATGGCACATCCACTTACCAAGAAGGTTATTGCGATCATGCTAAGAATTTTAATCATAACATCATTCTGACCACTGACGCCAAAGTCATCAAGTCGAGTTTTTTAGTTATCCACAAACGCTGTGGATAGACCTATAAAACTCGACCTAAGACCAAGATAGGAACATGAGTTCCCCAATTTGCATATTTTTTGGGCATAGATAAGCCATTAAAAATACATGAAAATTCTATTAAGTGATGAAAAATTAAATAATGGTTTCACTTTCTGGAATGCCCCCTCCTAAATCTAGCGCGTTCAAAATTCGGACCATCTAGCAGTAACAATCCACCCATTACGATTCACGTTACCCTCCCTACTTGAACCATCATTCCCTATCAATGTTTGGTCTTACCCTAATCACCATTGCTGCGTTAATCCAATTTTCCCCCTTTCCTTTGGTGGACTACCCTCATCAAATGTGCCTCAATTGGTTTACCGAATGCCCACGAGAAGAGTTTTTACAGGCCCTTTTTTGTGGTAGGCCCCTACCCTATTCCCCAGAACGCCAAGATTTCATAGCAACTCAACTGATTCATGTTCTCGTAGTATCAGGCTTCCATCTAACGCTACTCAGTAACATATTAAATCGACTATTTCCCTACTCTCTTAAGCCTGCAATACCCTTATTCTTAACTGGATATGCTCTTATGACTCGCTTTCAACCTCCGGTGGTTCGAGCCCTTCTAGAGACTGTTCTTATAAATAAAATGCGACCACATAATGCCATAATCTGGTCGTATCTCTTAACCTTATGTTTAATGCCCCAATGGAGTAGTTCTTTATCATTTCAGTTATCGATTGTTGCGAGGTCAGTTTTATTTATTTTTCAAAATCGTTCCTTATTAACGATCAGTCTTGTAATGCCCCTTTTCTTGTCCCCTCTTATTTTTGTAGCACACCCTTTAGTAGGAGTATTCAGTGTGTTTCTTATTCATCCCATCTTAATGGGTTTATTCACCTTGGGTAGCACTTGGATTATCCTTGAATGGTTTGATTGTGATGGCATTTACTTTGTTTTTCAATTTAGTCAAACCATTTTGGATGTTACCTTATTCCTTATTAAACAGCTTAGCATTCTGTTTCCGCCCATAACACAAGATACATTTTCCAATAGCGGAGAAAGTCTGAAAATTACATACACATGCTTTATTCTAGGAATCACTTTTCTCACAGGGGTTAAGCGTTACCGAAAATACATTTTGTTTCCGCTGCCAACAAGAGAAACGCCCTTCAATAAGAACTGGCGCTGGATACTTGGTGTTTTACTGTTCTTTCAACCCCAAGTCCTCCACAACCCACCAAAAAAACAGCGGCAAAAAATTGACTATAAATCTTCAGCCATCACGAGAGTCGATAAGGTCGATATTCCATACCCAAATCCCGGGCCACAGGTTCATAACAAACGTAACCATTATAAACGTTAAGACCTTTGAAGAGAGACTTATCTTTGGCTATGGCCTCTTCTAATCCCATCTGAGCAATCATCGAAACATATTTTAGGGTAACATTAGTCAACGCATAAGTGGAGGTACGTGATACTACCCCTGGCATATTGGGAACACAATAATGAATGACGCCCTCAACCTCATAAGTGGGATGCAAATGAGTAGTTGGTTTGCACGTTTCAATGCACCCACCCTGATCCACAGCAACATCAACCACAACACTACCCCGGCCCATACGACGTATCATCGCGTGGGTCACTAAAGTTGGAGCCTTTCTTCCCGTAATTAAAACGGCCCCTATCACTAAATCGGACTGGATCACAGATTCTTCAATATTTTGGGAGTTAGAAAACAATGTGGTAATGCGTCCTTGAAAAATATCATCAAGGTACTCCAAGCGACTTGTGTTGACATCCAACACAGTAACATCAGCACCAAGCCCAACCGCCATCTTAGCCGCATTAGTACCTACAACTCCCCCACCAATAATGGTCACTTTGGCAGGCCGCACACCAGTAACTCCTCCCATCAAAATCCCTTTCCCCCCTTTGTCCTTCTGCAAATAAAAAGCCCCAATCTGCGTAGCCATCCGCCCGGCCACTTCTGACATGGGTACTAATAGAGGTAGGGTTCCATCTTCTTTTTGGATGGTTTCATAAGCCACCGCTTTAACCCGTTTCTCACATAAAACCCGAGTGAGTTTTGGCTCAGCCGCCAAATGTAAGTAATTAAAAAGAATTTGATTCTCACCTAGTAGGTCATACTCTTCCGGCAATGGTTCTTTTACCTTCACAATCATTTCCGCATTCTGATAAACTTGGGCCTTGGTATCCAAAATACGGGCTCCTGCCTTTTCATATTGATCGTTGGTGATGCCCGAACCAAGACCAGCATCCTTTTCCACTAGAACCGTATGCCCCTCAGCTACAAGCTGCCGCACACCACTTTCTGTCATCCCCACTCGATTTTCGCTAATCTTAATTTCCTTTGGCACTCCAACAATCATACGGCCTCCTCACAAAGATAATACAAAAAAGTAACTTTGATTTCTCCAATATGTTCGATGGAATTACGCCTGTCAATGCCTTGCTTCCGAATCTCTGTAAGGTTGAAACGGGATTTTGTAGGTAACATGAAAAGTGGCTCTTAGTCCCATATTGACCCAAATTCTTTTTTTATCTGATGTTAGGCCATTATTAACACCAGGCATATCAGTTGAATCATGGGGACACATTTTACTACAGTATGAGTGAATACTAGTAATTGTGTAATTAGTAATTTCAATCACATTGCTATGAAGCGTAGGAGCACATTCCGTGTAGGCATATCCCCAGCTTGAACAATTTAGAGTTTCTGATACTAAAATGAATTGTGGATAACCGGTGCCACAGCTTATAATTTCCTCTGAAGACCCAGATCCTCAAGTTTGAACAAAAATATTTCTTATAGAATCCGCAATTTGAAATGAATCAAAGGTTTGATTAGAGATTACCAAATCAACCAAATACAGATGTGCTATTGTAGTTGGAATTTTTCTCCAATTAATTAAGGCTATTTTCACTGTTTTTAATTGATGCAAATTAACAATTGATTCATTCTTTTTCACTAATGCGGGAGATGTGACAGTGGCCCCCGCAACTATGTGGTTGAGTTCAAATTGTACAGTATTACTGACTGAACCATCGGCCGGCACCGCTGATAAGTTAACTCGGCCTACTTGCCTCAAATTGAAGCGACACACTTCTTCATTTTTGAGATTCTCACGAACGCTCTGTAAGATATCTAAGAAGGCCATTCTATGTTCAAGAACCCCAATTATTTTTGACTGATGAGATATGGCAGATATCATGATTAAAATTGAGATAAGCCCAACTGCAACGGAAATTAAAACATTTATAAGCATAATTTCACTCCTCCCAACTATTCTCCTTTCATTTCGGCCAACTCCTTCTTTTCTTAACTTAAAGCAAGAGGTAAAAAAAAGAGAAATTGCCCCATGGGTAATTAAGTTTCTGCCCAGGCTTAAGTAAATTGAAAAAAAGTTAAATAGTAAGCTAGAATTAAATAAAATCGACCTCAAAATTATTAATAAAAAATTCATTAAAATGACATTAAAATTAAAAACCCTTTAAACCACTTTTTTTATTATCCCCACTAAGGGAATTAATTTCCAAAAAACGGCACGAAATTTTGGTAAGCGGAAAAGAGGATCACCATGCAAATTCATAGGCACCACACTGAGGCTTGGTGAAATCAGCTTGTACACATTTTCATATTGAGGATAAAAGCATTGTAACGAAAGCTACCTGTGACATTGGCCCATACACGTTCTTGTACGAAAAAAAGGTCTTTAATTAGAACACTTTTGCTATAGGAAGGAATTTTATTAACATGATCAAGTGCTAACAGGTGGACTCTTCTAATCGCCTGATCCTCAAAACCCGCGAACAACTATCACATTTTTAACCTAAAAACTAAACATCCAACTTTGGTCACATCATTACCTAACTTTTCACTATCCCACCTTCCATCCCCTATTTACTCACCCGTTTTGGGAATCCTATTATTGATTAGGATAAATTTGTAGTTTTGTTTTAACAAACCTGTTTGGCCATGGATTTCAATTTTAAGATAGATAAACCTTCCCTTTCATCCTAAAAAAGGATTTTCGATTTCAATCAAAAAAATGGGCTATTACTTCATCTTACTTTGAAATATCAAAGGCCATTTCTTGAAGGCGGGAGCATTGAGGGGAATTCGTAATTTTTTTCACAAGCTGAGCCATAAGATCATGACCGGCCTTAAAAACCTTTAAGTAGCCCATTAGGGGGGCACCCAACAAAGATAAATCCCCCAAGGCGTCCAAGGCCTTATGTCGCACAAATTCGTCCGGCCACCGTAATCCTTCGGGATTTAAAATCGCGTTATCGTCTAAAATAATGGCATTTCGTAAGCTACCCCCCCTGGCCAATCCTTGGGCCTGCAGCCGTTCGGCATCCTTCAAAAATCCAAAAGTACGAGCGGCAGCAATTTCTTGAGAAAAAGTTACCTCATTGATATCCAAATCAATAGTTTGCTGACCTATCTGAGGATGGGGAAAATCTATTGTTACCGACAAGCGCAACCCAGGATAAGGCTCAACGCGCGCCCAACGTTCGCCATCAACTACCTCAATGGGGGAATGAATGACCCAATATTTGCGTGGAACCGGCTGTTCTACTAAACCCACCTTTTTTAAGGCCTCCAGAAAAAATAATGAAGAACCATCTTGGATGGGAATCTCAGGCCCCACCAACTCCAAAATTAAATTATCAATCCGCAAGGCACTAACAGCACAAAGACAGTGCTCAACTGTCGAAATTCGAAATTCGCCTTTCCCTAGGGTTGAAGCAAATCGGGTATCTACAATATACTCACTTAAAGCTGGTAACGTTTCATAGCCCTTACCCTTTTGTCGCACAAAAACCACCCCTGTATTGGGAAGAGCAGGACGTAAAATGAGATGACACTGTTCCCCAGTATGTAACCCAACCCCTTCGGTAACCACCGATGCGCGAATCGTTTTTTGCAAAATCATAAGGCAACTATGGCATTTTCTATTTGAGACCGATCGATTGAGGGATCCCAAAGAGCCAAAACATACCCCCCTAAACCGCTGCCAGTCGGTTTGGTAGCCAGTGCTCCCTTTGCCTCCAACTCAGCCATTGTTTTAGCCATGGCGGCATCAACAAGACCCCACTCTTCAAATACCCTCCTAGCTAACTGAATAGCAGAACGCAATTTCTCTAAGTTGGCCTCTTCAAACCCTTGCAAAGCAAGGGACACCGATTCTCCCATAGCCTGGTCTAACTGCTGCCCCTTCTTCGGAAATTGTTCGTATAACTCCTTTACTTTGGCCACACAATCACGGGTATAACCCTTCGTTCCCACATAGTGAAGACTTATCGGAGGAAAATAAGAAAAACGACACACCTTCAATCCTCCATATCGAGAATAAAGTAACGGTGCCTGATGAAGAACCGCCGCCACATCGACCCCACTTGATTCCCCATGAAAAAAGTGTTCCAAACTTGTGGCCCATGAAAACAGCTCTTCTTCCTTAACTAAACCCAAGTTCCAAAAAATGCGCCCTAACGCAACCGATAAGGATGCACTCGTACCCAATCCAGCACCCAAGGGCAATTCACTAATAATTTTTAGGTGGCCTTTAACCACAAATTTGGGACCCTTGGGAATTAAATCCAAAGCCTTTTTAAATATCTCGTAAAACAGCGGTTGTAGATCCCTACCAAATTCCCCTCCAAATTCTAATTGACATTGCTCAAGGGCAGTGTCTTCGCCCGGTAGGAGATGCAACTCCCCCTTTATAAAAAGACGCCGTGAAGTTAATGGAAATACCAAGGCCGGAACTCCCCTCAAAACCGCATGTTCGCCGGTCAAAATCCACTTGCCCACGGAGGCAAGATCAACGGAAAGTGGCATTAAATGGCGCTGAAAAACATTTGTATGTTCCATCTTTGTTTTATTTCCCTTAATAACTCCTCTTTTAAGTTAGATCCGTGGTCCTGCCGAAATATCAAGTGAATATTGGGACCTGCATCCATAGTTACCAAAGGCCCATCATTTTTATTCTCCCAATAATCACGAATAAAATTTAGTATTTCCACCGTCGGTCCACAAAAATATCCAAACGGAGGACGACTTGTTTCAAACAAAGCCATCATATCCCAAAATTCATTCCAAACAATCATAAAGAGGTCCTGCCAACTCACATCGGGCCGTATCATCCTCTCCAAACGCTCCTTAACCCGACGGGGCCGATCCTCGAGCAGAGCACTAGAGGAAACCCTTTGATGGGCTTGGGATGAGCTAATCTTTTTCTTAGAATCGTTAATCACCAAGACAACATGGGATCCCCCTTTAATAATGGGTAACTCAATCTGGCGAATGGTGAGTCGATCCCACAAAACCACACCATTCATAAAGCTGCGCACACTTGCCCCTGACCCAATGCGCGATATAGCTGCCAATTCATCAAGTGTAAGATCTTCAGAGAAATTTTCAAA
>JANWYU010000197.1 GCA_025055135.1 Pseudobdellovibrionaceae bacterium
CCCTTTCTCTCTGGAATGTAGGTTCCCATGACCTTAGCAATCTCCTTATTCACCACCGCTTTCATATCTTCCATAAACTCGGATAGTTTGAATTGATAAGCCTTTCCTGTATTTGGAAAAGGGACCGGAAACTCCAATTCATAGTTGTGAAGCGCTTCTAAGATAGTTGTTAATCTTTTTCTCTTTTCATCTCTTAGGGCCAGCTGTGCCTCCCGGGAGGTATGGTTTGCAGGTCCAGTTTCTGCAATACTTAGGGCCATTCTCAAAAGTAACTGATACTCTTTTTTCGAACGTAAAAACGCCCTTTGAGCCCAGGGAGACTCCCCCTCCGCCGATAAAATTTTGGCTCGGGGATTCTGTACCCACATCATGACCTTTACTAATTGATAAAAATCCATACCCCCAAACCATTCAAAAGGAAACGCGCTGGCCTCAAGCAGAAACTCATTTAAGTAGGTAACGTCTTCATCCAAACGACTGGAAACCTCATCCAAAGCAAATTGAAATTCTTGAATATGCTTAGCGGTTACTTCTTCCGCTAAACCTAAATAGTAACTATAGGCAACCACCCTACCTAGCAGAACCAACCGATGAACGTCGATTAAAGTGCCCCTATTTAATCCCTCTTTAATTACGGCAAGAGCTCGGGTAACATCACCCTGTCCCTCCCTACACATAGCCAAAAATAGGTAATAATGATAAACACTTTCTGGATTTAAAACCTCCTTATGAGGCCCAACCCTTTCCAAATCAGAACAGGCCTCAACCCATTTCTTTTGCTTGATACCCCACATACCTTTTAAAAGCTGAAACTGAATCCATTCGGCAGGAGAAAGCCTCTTTTCATCAAATTGCCCAAGATCTTTTTCAACATCTTTTAAAATATCGCGTCTAACTTTCCGTTCTAAAAATAGCATTTTTCTCTGATTGTCAGTATAAACAGAATCAGAAGGCTTTGGTGAAGAAAGCTTCACGGTGCAAGCAGTAAACAAAAGAAAAAAAGTTACCCAAACAAATCGAGCAACAAACAAAAACATCATGGAACTCTATTGTGACATGAGTTTCATCCACTTTGAACCCGCCAAATCAGCTTGCTGGAGTGCGCAAATAACGGGCAATTTCTACAATCAAAGAAATCTCTGAACGTTTTTGTCCCTTAGTCACAGATTCCTCCCCTCCGAGAAATGTATAGATTTTGTCAGGAACTTCGAATATCGGAAGTGAGGGGTTGAGCCGTCTGATTAACGAACGTCCCTCTTTAGCTCTTCGGTCATAATAAGTCACTAGTTGATCGAACCATGCTTTGAGGTCGGATCTGTCAGTTTCCTGCAAATTGAAATCTGATTCAAGATAGGCACGATTAATCACAATACCCTCACAATTCATTTGCTCTGCTTTCAAAATATCTAAAAAGGCCATTCCTTCACGTAATTTGGGTAGGTCGTATTGAGTAACCAAAGTAAATTTACAAAGGGAAGATCTTAGCAATTGATCCACCTCATTGAGTCGCTTTTCTAGTTTTTTTTGCCAAAAATGGAGCTGACCAAAAAAATCTGATAACTCATGAATAAATTCGTTACCAGTCAAAAACTCAAGAATTTGTAAAATCCGCCGCGCCCCAAAGGTAAAAATATTTGTTACCCAGGATCCTCCGTCCTCCATCAAGCGGAACCACCGGGCAACCCGCTCATCTAATAAGCGATTTAGTTTTTGAGGAGCTTTTAAAAAGTCAATGGCATGACCCGCTGGAGGGGTATCCAGCACAATAAAGTCCCACATGCCCGATTCATATTCATAAAGTAGCTTCTCTAAACTCGTGAATTCTTGAGAGCCATTTAACTGAGTCGATAATTGCTGATACAATCGGTTTTTAAAAAGCCTCAATATTTTTTCTTCATCCTTTAGGCCTCGTCGCACAAAATCATCAAAAACCCACTTGGAATCAAGAAGACTGGCCCACATTTCCCCCCATATCCCATCATCGCCCCAACCCCCACTGGGATGGGGGAGTACTTTCTGATTGTGACCATGAGGAAGTAAACCTAATGCTGTTTTCAACCTTTGAGCAGGGTCGATGGTAACGACTAAAGTTTTGTATCCCTCTTGCGCTCGAAAATAAGCATAGGCTGCAGCTAACGTGGTTTTTCCAACCCCTCCTGTTCCAACAAAAATTCTTACTTGGGTGTCGTTTTTCATTAAGCCTCGCAACCAGCAATCTCAGAAACTAAGTTTTGAGCTACTGCAGTTACGTGATGATCAAACACAAAGGGAAGCCTGGTAACCGCTTGCGAGTAACCGCTCAAAATATTCCAGTAACGCTCTTGAGCCAAACTCCACTTTTTTAGCAAAGCCTCAGCAGTATTGCCAGGCTGATCAACCGGAGGGTACTGCATCCAGCGATTGAGCCAGATCTTAATTGGTGAAGAAAGTAAACTTTTAATTTCATTTAAAAAATCAATCGTCTCTTGAATGGGTAACTCTTCGGGAATGGTAACACAATGAATTTGAGTAATAGAAGGGGTTTTTAAAACATTCATAATACTGCGGCTTTGTTCACTCATGGGGCCGAAGCGAAAGGTCTCAGCCATTGCCATGGGAGCCCGGAGCATAGCCAAAAAATGCCCCGTCGCAAAGCAATCCACAACCAAAACATCATAAGGTAATGGTGGACCCACGTAGCGAGGAGGTCCGCTGGTTATTTTTCCCAAAAGGGCAAGTTCCTTCAGACCAGGGGCTGCATCGATTAAGCTGCGGCTTACAATATTCTCGAAAAACAATTGATGTAGTTTTTCCACTTTAATGAGATAAAGAACATATTCCTTTAAAGCTTCAGAGCCACTCCAGCGAGCCAAATCAATCCCTAACTCTGTCAATGAAATGGGGTGGTACGTAATCTCTCGATCAAAAACAAACTGAAAAAAACTTTCCTCTCCCAGCTCTACCAACAAGGTACGCGATGCGGCCCCCTCCTTTAAGGCAAGGGCGAGGCTTACCACAGATTTTCCCACACCACCTTTACCAGTAACTAAATGTATGCGCATGAAAGCCCAGTGTGCCCTTAAGAGGGCTCAACGATCTAGTCACTTTGCATAAAAAAGTTGATCTCCCCTCCAAACTTTGCTTTAGTGCATAGTTCATAAGGGAGAAAGAGGTATGGCGTCCCGTCTCGAAATAGGAACTGATTTAGAGCGAAAACTCCACATCACCGTACCAGCAACCATTGTCGATCAAACCTTTAAAGAGGTAACCCGTTATTTTCAGAAACAAAGTCATTTTAAGGGATTTCGTCCAGGACATGCTCCCCTCGCAATGGTTAAAAAAACATACTTTGGCGACATATTAGAATCTGTTACCCGTCATCTATTAAAAACCTCTTTTGCCCAAGAAACAGCTGAACACAAGTTACAGGTAGCGGGTGAGCCAAATTTTCATTTCGATTGGCCAAAGGAAAATCAAGACTTTCAATTTAGCGTTACTCTAGAAGTACTTCCGGAGGTGCACTTAAACCAAGTTGAGCAATTACCTGCCAAAAAAAACCAATATAAAATAACCGAGGCCCATGTTGATCAATCATTGAATAAAATCCGTTACAATTTGGCTGAGTGGCAACCAGTGGATCGCCCTGCAAAATGGGGTGACTTAGTTATCATTAATTTTGAGGGGTTTCTGGTATCTGATGAAAAAGCGGACGATAACGTCAATAGAATCAAAGAGGTAAATCAAAAACCCTTTACCTCAGTAGAAAAATTTTCAGTACATTTGGGTAGTGGCCAGCTTATTAAAGGTTTTGAAGAAGGTTTAGTAGGAACCCAAGCGGGTGAACAGTGTACCTTGAATCTTTCATTCCCAGAGGATTATCATCAGAGCGAATTTGCCGGAAAGTCAGCACGCTTTGAAGTCTTGGTAACACAGGTTCAAGAAAAAAAACCGTTAGAACTTGACGAACACTTATTTAAAAAATTAGGACACTCTTCTCTAGAGGCAACACGTAATTTTATTCGTGAGCAGCTACAAAAGGAGTGGGATGCGAAAGCCCAAAAAGGCCTAGTGGAGTCCGTTTTAGAGTCCTTGGTGGCCCGCAATCCGGTGAAGATTCCCCTGCGACTTTTAAAAGAGCAAAAAAGGCGTTTGGTTAAAAAAATTCAAGAGGATTTGATAAACCGACAAGTCTCTGAGAATGAACAAGAAGAATACCTAAAAAAACACGATGCCGAGCTTGAATCGCTGGCTCGAAAACAACTCCATCAAGACTTTTTAATTTTTGAAATTGCCCGCCAAAAAAATTTAGAAACGACTCATCAGGATATAGAGCAATATTTTCAAGATACGGCTAAGAAAATCGGTATCGATGTGGAAAGGGTAAAAAGCTACTACGCCCAAGAAAACCGTTACCATCAATTAAGTGCGCAGCTACAATATCAAAAAGTAATTGATTATCTTATTGCCCATGCTCAAATAGAGGTAACAGAAGCGGAAGTTCCACTCGATCTTCCCCTTGATCAAAAAGAGGATCCATCAAACCATGTTACCAGAAGCTGATCGTGTAGTAAGCTGGGCCATAAAACATAAAACACAATTGGGTATTGCAGAATCGTGTACGGGAGGACAAGTAACGGCATTTTTAACCCAGGTTCCAGGATGCTCCCAAGCCCTGTGGGGCAGCCTTGTGGTCTACTCTAACCAAGCCAAAACAGAATTATTGAAAGTACCTCAGTCCCTAATCCAGGAGCATGGAGCCGTTAGTGAGGAGGTAGTACACTCTATGGCAAACCAAATGCTCTCGCTATTTCCCATTGATCTGGCTGTGGCTATTAGCGGCATTGCTGGCCCAAGTGGAGGAAGCACCCAAAAGCCAGTAGGCACCGTGTGGTTTGCTCTAGCCATGAAAGGCCGTGAAACCGTCAGTGCGCGTCAACTTTTTCAGGGCAATCGGGAGCAAATCATCCACCAATCAGCGGTGTTTGCCCTACGATTCATCTTGGAACGAACCTCTTGACTGTAGTAGATGGGATCCATTTTGATCCATTTTGATCTAGAACGATCGGCACTCAGCACCACAGTTGATTTCGACTTGCCTTTTGTAGGTTGGACCGTACCCTAAAATCTTGAGGAACAGTCCAAAATCGGACGTCCCAAGGAGTATAAAGCTTCATCAAGAGGTCTTTATCGCACTCTATAGTTATCAAGAAAGATACGAGGTTTTGTTGTAGCACAGGGGGTAAAATGGAAACGCAAAGGCTCACCAATCAAGAACGAATGAAGGCACTCGAACTGGCTTTGGGAACGATTGAAAAGCAGTTTGGCAAGGGATCGATCATGCGCCTTGGCGCCGACCAATCCCTTAACAAGGATGTGGAGGTGATTAGTACAGGATCTCTTGCTTTAGATGTGGCATTAGGTATTGGCGGTCTACCTAAAGGGCGCATTGTTGAAATATTCGGACCGGAATCCAGTGGAAAAACAACCATTGCCTTATCGGTTTGTGCTCAGGCGCAAAAGAAAGGTGGGGTGGTAGCCTATATTGATGCCGAACATGCCTTGGATGTAAATTATGCCAAAAAGCTGGGAGTTAACATCGAGGACCTCCTCATATCCCAACCAGACACAGGAGAGCAGGCCCTAGAAATTGCAGAAACACTGGTTCGATCGGGAGCCATCGATGTGCTGGTGGTTGACTCGGTGGCCGCACTAGTGCCAAGGGCGGAATTAGAAGGGGAAATGGGTGACAGTCATATGGGGTTACAGGCACGCCTCATGTCCCAAGCCCTGAGAAAACTAACGGCAGCAATTAGTCGTTCCAAAACTCTGTGTATTTTCATCAATCAAATCAGAATGAAAATTGGAGTTATGTTTGGTAACCCAGAAACCACTACGGGTGGTAACGCCTTAAAGTTTTATTCTTCCATCCGCCTTGATGTAAGACGGGTCGGAGCCATTAAAAATGGTGAAGACATTGTAGGAAGCCGCACTGCTGTAAAGGTTGTGAAGAATAAAATGGCTCCTCCCTTTACTAAAGTGGAATTTGACCTCATGTATCATGAGGGAATTTCTCTAGAGGGGGATATCTTGGATTTGGCAGTGACTGCCGGTTTCATCGATAAATCAGGGGCTTGGTATAGCTACCAAAATGAACGGATTGGCCAGGGGCGAGACCAAGCAAAACAGTTTTTGAAGGATAATCCCAAAGTAGCCGAAGAGTTACGTAGTCGCATACTTGCCGCAAATGGGATTGGGAAATTACTTCTGACCAATGAGGGGACAACAGATCACATGGACGATGGCTCAATTGATCGTTTAGACTCCTCCCCTCATAAGAAGGGAGGAGGAACAAACTCCGGCCGTGAATCAACAAAGAAAAGTGCCAAAAGCTCCAGTGAAAGCCTTGTCATGTAATGTGGTACCTTTTATATCAGGTGCTTGGTGCCCTCCTTTGGCTTGTTGCTGTTAATTGGCACCTAAAGAGGAATTTTAAATCGAAGGAAGTAGTTCTTGGCCTTGATTTAGCATTCCTTATTTTGGTGTCGGGCCTTATGGGGGGCCGTTTATTTTATGTCATATACGAAAATCCTTCGTTACTAAAAGATCCTATTTCCATTTTCAAAATCTGGGAGGGTGGCTTTGTATTTTGGGGTGGATTTATTTTAGCCGCTGGGGCCAGTGCGGGGTTCTGTGTTTGGAAAAAATGCTCTTTTTGGTCATGGGCTGATATTTTTACCCCATGGATTTCCGTGGGTTACATTTGGGGACGGATTGGGTGCTTTTTAGAGGGGTGTTGTTATGGACAATACTGCGACCTTCCTTGGGCTTGGGAAGGGAGACATCCTACGCAATGGTATGCTGCTTTAAGTGAGCTACTTTTGTTACTCTTCATTGTATCAGAAAAAAAGCGCGCCTCTTCTTTTTATCCCACAGGATCACTGTTTCTCATTTGGTTGATTGGTCACAGCTTTGCCCGGTTTGTTCTTGTAGAGCCTTTTCGAGACGATTACCGCGGACCGGAAATTTTTAATATGAGCATCTCCTCATTTCTTAGCCTCATCTTTTTACTCATCGGATTAGGGATTTTTTACTATAAAATTCACAATCGAGAGCCTCAAAACCCATGAGTTAATCCCACAAAAAATGATGACCGAGCTGAAGCAATATGTTACTTAAAAGCCCCGCACACACATCGTCCAAAACAACACCCAAACTACCCTTAATTTTGCGATCAAAATAAGAAACTGGAAACGGCTTAACAATATCAAAAAAGCGAAACACACCAAAAGCAACAAGGAAAGAAAAAATATTCGTGGGTAACATAAAAAGAGCAATCCAGACGCCTATTATTTCATCAATAATGACCTCCTTGGGATCTTCGGAAACCGAGTCAGACATGGAAAGATAAAGATCCACCCACCAAATAGAACAGAACAAAGCTAGGAGGGTAACTATACCGTGAGCCACTGGATATGACATCACAGGCGCAATCAGACCCATACCCAGCAACGTTCCCCAGGTACCAGGTGCTATGGGCAGATAGCCCAGCTTAGCCCCTGTTACTAACCAGACAATCCACTGTCTCGAACGTTGCATCCCAACCAAAAGGCTAACTAAACTTTAGTTACTGATTTTTCAAACGGACAATCTCACTACCAACCAGATCATGACCAATCCAAACCACAGGTTCTTGATATTGCTGAAAGTATTTTAACATAACTTCACCACAAGCTTCCAGAACCACCTCACTCAAATCAAAGGTCAAAAGATTTTTGGGATTTTCATGCATCTGCATAATATGATCACTAACTGAAATCAATTTCTCTAACTGCTGTTTCTCATTATGTTGAGGCCATCGAGCAAAATCAAACAGTATTGCCAGATCCGGTTCAGCATAAGTTTGCTCGCACATTTTAACTACTTCCGATAGGGTAACACCTGACTTCAATTTCATCTGGCAGTTACCCTCTAAATGACGAACAAAAGGGTGATTACCATACTGCCACAAAATGTTCCACAAAGGATAAAGCGGGACCTCTACTCCTTGAAAAATACTGGAGGAATGAGTAAGTATCTCCGGACAATTAAATACAGTTGCCAAAATCCCTTGCTGCCGAGCCTTTCTAGCAAGGTCCTCAAGAAGTAATTTGGCCCATCCTTGCAAATAGGGTGCATAGCTTTGCCACCTCAATTGACCGCTAATAAAAATTTCAGTTCCGTGGTAACCATAAGCAGAATAGGCCACAATTCTTCCCTGTTGCATCATTTTTTCTCTTAATTCACTGCTGGCCTCTAACAAAAGTTGAAATGACCAAGCGGTAACAGCTTTAAAGTTCTCATTAATAACCCAACCCAAAGGAGAATCCCACAGTTTTTTACTGGATAAAAATTTTTCTCCCGTACCACGCACCACTCGATTTAAAAGACTCAAAACCACCTTATTTTTAGGAACTCCGCCAGCCATTAAATGGGCAAACAAAATGTTACCACTAGGAACTCTTTTCTCAATTTCTGCACAAAAATTTTGCAAATTCCTAAAAAGACGTTGTTCGCCTTTAATGCGCGATTCATTTATCAAATCCTTAGGAACTGAAAAGGATTCCCATTCTGCAAGTTTTAACTCCTTCAATCGATCCATTAAGTGTAAACCATCAGAAGCTACCTCCCATTCAAACCCCGCCTCCAAAGGAATATTCACCCATTCGTATTTTTTTTCTTTCAGTTCTTCCTCCCTTAAAGGACGTAAGCCGTGATTTTCATCTCGTCTACCTACTGTGCCCTCTATGACTCTCATGCCCCGCCGTAATGCTGCTTGAACCAATCCATTGGCGTATCCTCTATCAAAAAGCTCTCCTACTAAAACCAAAGTATCGCCAGGACGAAAAAATCGAGAATCGCTATCAACCGAACGTAATGGATAAAACGACATATTCTCCTCCATAAAAATTGATCTCATGTTTAATGACTAACCAATACACTACTCAACACATTAACCACAAAATATACCACAACGGCACTAATCAGAATCAGAATAATAGGCTTTGGTAACATTTCTTGCTCTCTTTTTTGTTCACAAACCGAATGGCAAGACAGTTAGTTCTTTAAATAATAAATATGCTTAAAGTTTCGTCCCAACTCCTCGCTATCCATACCATAGCCAACCACAAAACGATCTTCGATGACTCTGCCCACATAATCAGCACGTAAGGGCAACTCGCGCCGAGCAGGTTTATCCAGTAACGTCACAATTTTTAGGGAGGCCGGACGACTCAACTCTAAATGATTCATTAAATAATACAATGCTCTGCCTGTATCAATAATTTCCTCCGCAACCAAAACGTGTTTGTTGGTAATGGAAACGCCCACATCTTTCAAAATCTGAACTGTACCTCCTTTCAGTAAGGTTTTCATCTGAACAAATTCAATTTGCTGAGGTAGCCGAATGTTTCTCATCAAATCGGCCACAAAATGAATCGACCCACGCAAAGGGCAAACCCAAATAATCTCATGATCGGCGTAGTCCTTTTCGATCTTTTGGGCCAATTCTAGAACCATTTTTTTTATATCTTCGGCTGTAATAAACAGCGCTAAATCATCCTTTAAAATTGACATGAATCCCCCAATTTCCATTAAAGCCCATGCAAGTCAGTAACACCTACTGCTTGAGCCATTTTGATTTTTTGGGCCGCTTCCTTATGGTTAGGGTCCCTCGCCAAAACAGATTCCCACATTTCGGTAGCCTCAACTAATTGATTTAAACGATAATACAAATTTCCCAATTTCATTCGAGCTGCCAAAAAATTGGGATAGTCTTTAATTAAACTTTTTAGAGTTTGAATGGCTCGTTGATCCTCCCCTATCTGAGAGTAACAGTCGGCAATACGTAAACTGATTTCAGCCTTACGGGCTGATAATTTTTGCGCTTTCAATAATTGCTCTAAGGCTTCTTTAGGGCGTCTAGATTGCAAGTATAAATCAGCCAATTCTTCGTGCTTCGAAGCCAGCTTTTCATCCAGATAAGGATCAGCCTGTTGCTTACGGTGCTCTAAAATTTTCTCGGCTTCCAAAAAAACCTGACGTCCCTCTTCATAACGACCCAAATCATTCAAAATAATAGAAAGCCCGATACTGGCATCTGTGTAAGTAGGATCGATTTCTAAGGCTCGCTTGAACGTACGAATGGCCTTATTAAATTGCCCTCGATCGTAATAAATGGTGGCCAACATTTGAAATATTTCAGGGTTTTTCGAATGATTTAATATCAACTGATTCAATAAATGCTCCGCCAGTTTGTAGTTACCCTCCACAAAGGCATTTTTGGCTTCCCTAAAAAGCTCATCGGAACTATGCATATGCTACCTCGCCTGTCTAGCCTGCCTAACCTCACCCATCATTGGATTCATTACCAAATTCCTAATTGTGCAACGGTTGCAACAGCCTCTCCAACTCTTTCTGCCTTGATATATCCCCTAGTTGCTTGGCGCTCACGATAGCCCTTTCTAGTGCCCATTTCTGATATTCTTTGTTAGATGTAGACATTTGGTATAACTCCCAGTACCGCTCCAAAGCGCTCAAATAGGCTCCCCGCTTGAAATAAAAATCAGCAATATACTTTACCTTCTCAATGGCTCGATTTTGAAGCTCTTCCTTTTTCTTAATTGCTTCCGCAACAAAAGAACTCGAAGGAAATCGTATAATCAGATCGTCAAACGCTTTGACAGCTTCAGGTAACAGGCTCTGATCACGGTCAATGGTTTCCGGTAACTGATTATAAATGCTCAAGGCTAGTTGCATCAGAACATAGTCACTCTTAGGGTGACGAGGGTGCTTATCGCGAAAGGCCTCATAGGCTAATCGGGCTTCTTGAAAATTTTCTTGTTTGAAATACACATCTGCAACCTTTAACTCAGCCTCCACCGCTACCGACGAATAAGGATGAGATTGGCGAATCATATTATAGCGCCGCAAAGCCTCCTCAAAGCGCTCCTCATTCTCATAATATTCGGCCAGCTTAAATTTTTCCTCCGGTGAGTTATCCTTTTTGGGTTCCGAAGAGCAAGCCCCTATCAATAACACCAATGAAAGCCAAGGGGCCCCTACCCTCAACGATTTTTGTATAAATATAAATAACCACAAACAACGGGGCTTTTTGAACTGCTGAAAAACCATGTCTCCCTCACCACTTGCTGAGTTTATCCAGCCTCGGTTGAAGCTGTCAAAGTATAACAACCGCAAAGCCCCTCCCTATAAATCACTATAAATCAATTGATTTGGAGGGGCTCTCAGCCACCCAGTCTTCCTTTAATATCTGAAATTGGTTTTCATTAGATTGAGATTGAATCAAATAGAGAACCTTTTCTCCCTCATCGCGATGCTGATCGGATTCATAAGTTTGATAAAACCGACTCACCCACTGATCCTTAAAACGCAATATTA
This sequence comes from Pseudobdellovibrionaceae bacterium, assembly GCA_025055135.1. Classification (GTDB taxonomy): domain Bacteria; phylum Bdellovibrionota; class Bdellovibrionia; order Bdellovibrionales; family Bdellovibrionaceae; genus JANWYU01. The sequence continues at coordinate 11,416 of JANWYU010000197.1, forward strand.
AACGTGGTTCCACGCGAATCTTAATGTTGGTATAACGTTGTTTGATTTTTGCCTTATGTTTCTTCCATTGTTCCAAATCCATTGAGGAATTACCCACAAAATTTGGATGATAAAAAGAAAAGTAGGTATCTAACTCCTGAGCCTCCCATTTTTTGCGCCATAGCTCTAGCCATTGTAAAAATTGCTTTTGTGCTTGGATCATGACTTCTGGCTTTTCCCATTGCCCCTCTGGAACAATAATAAATGGACTCTTACCCAACTGAATAAACTCTGCCAAGCTGGTAATGACCTTATTACTGACTACGACACAGCCCCGAGATCCTCGGGTTAGCGGAACTTGATCGGGGACAGCATGTAACCAAATTCCATAACCGGTTTTGCCAGCTAACTTATCAAAAGGATTGGGATAATCAGTGGTTAGTGCCAAATTGCCATATAAGTCAAAACTAATCTCAGGGGGCGATATTTTCTTCTCAAAAAAATAAATTCCCTCCGGAGTTTTATGATCGTTCTCACGCTGCTTATCGCCGGCATTTTTGCCAATATCTGCTTCCAAAGAAACCACAAAATGAGGAGCCCCATCAGGACGACTTTCATAAAGCATTAAGCGACGGGCCGCCTTGTCTACATACAACGTGGTATAGTGGGATTGGTAAACAATATGCCATGGCCACTTTCCCGGCTGGTCCGATAAACCGTGATACCCCTCAGAAACAGAGGTAACCTCGTTCCCTCCTCTTAGCTCCCCCTGCCAAAGGACTAGCCCAAATAAAACCAAGCACAAGAAAGAAAAACCAAAAATGTAAAAAGTCTTGGCCATCAAAAATTATTTTACGAAAAAAAAAATCAGAAAGTAAACAAATCTCACTTGATACACACATCACACTGTCCACACGCCTGAGTGCTTTCCCCAAAATAGGCAGCAATCTGTTGCATACGACAAACTTGAACGTTTTTTATAAAGGTTACCAAGTCCATCAGTTTTTGATGTTGAATTTTGGCGCGGTCCCTGCCACTCCATGAGAAATTAAACCCTTCTGACTGACTAAATTCGTCATTCCAACGGTAACCGAAAGAGTTTTTGTCAGGTATTAAATATCCCGCAAATTCCAAATGCTTTAAAATGGTTTCTAAGCGAAAATCTCGTTGATTATAGAAGAAAAGCTCTTTTTTGGCACTTTCAACGCTCCAAGAAGAAAGATGAGTACGATGGGACCACAACCAATCCCAAACACGTCGATACAAATCAGGCTCGGGATTGGACCATTTGATAAATTCCATCTGAATCAAAAGATCTTCCGGATCATAACACAAAAAAGCCCAAGCTGGGTAACCGTCACGTCCCGCTCGCCCTACTTCTTGATAATAACTCTCAATAGAACCTGGCACCTCGAAATGAATCACGCAACGAATATTTTTTTTGTCAACCCCTAACCCAAAGGCATTGGTAGCTAACATAACTCCCTTTGAAGATTCTTGAAACATTTTCTGTATCTTTTTGCGCTCCTTCGCGGAAAGATCGCCGTGATAAATCCAAAGTGGCGTTGCTTGAGACTCAAACCAGGCTCGCTGTTCATAAATTGATTTTATTAGGGAAAAATAGGTAACGGTAGGTCCAGGGGGAGCTACCGAATGATCTACATTATTATTGCCATCGAATCGTTGGTTTTGGGGTGAATGCCAAAATCGTGTAATGAAATTTCGCTTTTGTTCCACTCCAACAGCTTCTGAGCAACGCAACGATAGATTGGATCGCACGATACTCTGAGTAACATCAAATCCGTTACCCAATTTTAACTGACTTAAAATATCCCTTTTCACTTCAAGAGTGGCTGTAGCAGTGAGGGCTAGAATTTGCGCGGGTTTAAATTCTTCAATTAAGGAAGTCACTCTTTGATAGTCTGGACGAAAATCATAACCCCACTGACTTATTAAATGAGCTTCGTCCACCACCAAAAGCCCCAATCCTACCTTATGAATGACTTCCCGGAAGCTCTCGTTCCGAAAACGTTCCGGCGTCACAAATAAAATCTGCACCTGTTTGCGTTTGATCCGTTCCAATATTCCTTGCTTTACCGTCGCCGCCTGACCCGAATGCATACCCCATGCCTGAAAACCGAACGCCCGGGCCCTTTTAACTTGATCTTCAATTAAAGCAATTAACGGCGTTAAAACCACCGTTAGACTTCCCAAATTATGGTATGACCACAAATAAACCAGTAAGGTTTTACCTCCCCCCGTAGGTAACACTACCAAGCCACTACGTCCCTGACGAAGTTCGTCCCAGGCCCGCTCCTGCCATGGTGTCAAAGCCTTAATGGGCCAATGAGATGGCCATGTCCTTGTTGTTTCGCCAAGCATCAAAACAAAATCCTGGTGGAATGAAGTCTTTAAAAAACCATGGCATCATGATACTGAAAAAAGTCAAGTCACGAATGGAAGCTTTAGAAAGGGTTAGGTTATGTCAGTAACAAAATGGGATATCAATTTGGTGCGAAATATCGGCATTTCAGCCCATATCGATTCGGGCAAAACCACGCTGTCGGAACGTATTTTGTTTTACGGGGGAAAAATTCACGCCATCCACGAAGTGAAAGGCAAGGATGGAGTGGGTGCAACTATGGATTTCATGGAGTTGGAGCGTGAAAAAGGGATCACGATTCAATCGGCCTGCACACAGGTAAAATGGAAGGATCATGTAATTAACCTTATCGATACTCCCGGTCACGTCGATTTTACTATTGAGGTGGAACGATCCTTACGAGTTCTTGATGGGGCAATCTTGGTGCTTTGTGGTGTGGCAGGGGTGCAGTCTCAGTCCATTACCGTTGACCGTCAAATGAAACGCTATGGTGTTCCCCGCCTTGCATTTGTGAACAAGCTAGACCGTCAAGGGGCGAACCCCTTTCGTGTTAAGGATGCTCTGGTAGAAAAATTAAAATTAAACGCCGTTTTGTACCAAATTCCTATTGGTTTAGAAGATCAACACCGTGGCGTCATCGATTTGGTTCAAATGAAGGCTTTCATCAACGAGGGTGCAAACGGGGAAATTGTAAAAGAAATTCCTGTTCCCGAGGAACTTAGGGCTAAAGCAGAAGAATACCGTCAAATCCTAATTGAAAAATTGGCGGATGTTGATGAACACATTGCTGAGAAGTTTTTAATGGAGCAGGAAATTACTATTGATGAAATTAGACAGGCTACTCGTAGAGCGGTGATCAACCTAAAATTAGTTCCCGTTTTTTGTGGATCCGCCTTTAAAAATAAGGGGGTACAGCACGTTTTAGATGCCGTAGTGTATTATTTGCCAACACCGGCTGAAAAAAAAGAATATGCCTTTGATCTAAAAAATAATGAAGCAAAGATCGAGTTATTTCCGGACGACAAAAAACCTTTGGTAGCATTAGCCTTTAAATTGCAAGACACCCCATTTGGGCAATTAACCTTTATGCGTGTTTATCAAGGACGACTGCACAAAGGGGATTTTATTTATAACACCACTACCAAGAAAACCGTTAAGGTTCCTCGAGTGGTGCGCATGCACGCCGATAAGATGGAGGACCTTGAAGGGGCTAGTGCTGGAGATATTGTGGCCATGTTTGGAATTGATTGTGCTTCGGGGGATACCTTTACTCATGAAGGCTATGAGGTGGCCATGCAATCAATGCACATACCTGATCCTGTTATTTCGTTAGCCATAGCCCCCAAGGACAAAAACTCCCAAAACAATTTTTCTAAGGCGTTACAAAAATTCAAAAAAGAAGACCCCACCTTCCGGGTGTATCGAGATGAAGAATCAGGAGAAACCATTATTCAGGGAATGGGAGAATTACACTTAGAAATTTATGTAGAGCGCATGAAGCGGGAGTTTAATTGTGAAGTCGTTGTGGGGCAACCTCAAGTAGCTTATCGAGAAACCATCACTCAAGAAGCTACTTTTGATTACCAACACAAGAAACAAACAGGTGGTGCTGGACAATACGCTAAGGTAATTGGTCGCGTGATTCCGATGGAACCTCGAGAAGACGGTGTTACCTTTGTTTTTGAAAATAAGGTGGTGGGTGGGCGTATTCCCAAAGAATTTATCCCAGCGGTGGAAGAAGGCTTTCGTGAGCAATGCACCAAAGGCCCTTTGATTGGGTTCCCCATAGTTAACCTAAAGGTAGAACTAACCGATGGGGCTTACCACGATGTGGACTCTAGTTATATGGCCTTTAAAATTTGCGCCATGGCCGCTATGCGGGAAGTATATCCCAAAGCAAAGCCCGCCGTACTGGAACCTATTATGAAATTAGAAACGACAGTGCCAGAAGAGTATCAAGGAGCTGCTACCGGTCAAATTAATCAGAGAAGAGGTGTGATTCTTAATACGTCTTCGGTTGAAGGTAGTGCCGTTATTGAGGCTCATGTGCCCTTGGCCGAAATGTTTGGATACTCTACGGACTTAAGATCTGCTACCAAAGGTAAGGGTGAATTTACCATGGAGTTCTCTCATTATGCATTAGCTCCGAGAAACATTCAGGAGGAGTTAGTAAAAAAATATCAAGCCAAAAAAGCTGCCGAAAATAAGTAGGTTTGACCATGGACCTGCATGTACCACTGTCTCGACGAAAGAGGAGTCCATCCTTCTTTTCGTCGAGCGGTTACCCTGTTTTTCCCTTTTTTCAGGTTGTAACCCATGTTAGAGTGGGAATGTGTTTTAACCATTTGGCATGACAGAATTAATTGCCCTCTTTTTTATAGTAGTAAGCATTAGCTTTTTATGTTCATTGGTAGAAGCCGTCATTATTGCCACTCACCCATCCTTTGTGGCCCTAGCTGTGAAGGAAGAAAAGGCATATGCCAAAATTTTAGAAAACCAGAAAAATAATCTTAATAAGCCCATTACTGCTATTATAACATTAAATACCATCACCAACACCTTTGGATCAGCCGCCATCGCTACCAAGGCTTATGAACTTCACGGGAGTTGGATGGCCTCAATAGCCACCGGAGTTCTAACTTTTTCCATTCTTGTTTTAGGGGAAATTTTTCCCAAAGTTATTGGAGCAAACTATTGGAAAACGTTAGTACCTTTTGCCACTTATGTAGTCCAATTTATGATGATACTGATTTATCCTCCGGTTTGGTTGTCAGAACATCTCACACAAAAATTTGGAGTAGAATCACAAAGTCATAATATTACACGAGAAGAAGTGATTGCCTCAGCCGAGTTAAGCGCTGAAGAAGGAGAAATTAAAAAACAAGAATCTCGAATTATCCGCAATCTCCTCACACTAAATAGCCTTTTTGTTTCTGATATTATGACCCCACGTTCTGTTATTTTTGCTCTGGACGCCAATCTAACGGTGGCCGAGGTACACAATCGCTACAAACCGCTTCGATTTTCACGAATTCCTGTTTATGAGGGTAACCTAGATAACGTGATTGGGATTACTATGCGTTACCAAATCCATGAATGTGTTTCTATGGATCAAGATCACGTTAAAGTTCGTGATATTACCAAACCTGCCATTCAAGTTCCGGAAAAAATGAGCGTTTCAGGACTTCTAGAATTTTTAATTAAGAAAAAAGCCCATTTGGCAATTGTAGTGGATGAGTACGGAATCGTAACCGGATTGGTAACCCTAGAAGACGCAATTGAAACCCTCTTAGGAGTCGAAATTGTTGATGAACTTGATCATGTTACCGATATGCGTCAATACGCCTTAGAACAATGGAATATTCGTAAAAACCAAGGAAGGACTCCTTAATTGGCATTAACTCTTCCAAGCGATTTGGTTCGTGCCATTGAAAATTTATTAACGAAACAGTTCTCACTGCGCCTAAGTGATGGCCGATCTCTAGCAGAACACGTCAAAAGGCTATCTGATTATTACCTTAAATTCCCGTACGCAACCACACCCTGGCAAGAAAAATGGTGTCAAATCGCTCAGTTGGTGTACTTTTTGCCTTTAAATTATTTACGGATTCAAGCAGCATGGAGTCGCTTACCATGGAAATTAGATGTGTTACCCGTGTCTCAATGGACAGATGTGGGGTGTGGTCTTAGCCCCATGGGGTGGTACCTTCATTTAAATTCCCTAATCAAAGATGTGAGACTGTTTCTATACGATCATGATCCCATACCATTAAAAATGTTAAGACTCATGGGATTACCATTCCAACAAATGAAACAACCCAATTGGGCAACAGAACCAAAGTCGAGTCACGGAGCCTCGTTTACTTTTGTTTTAACCGAATTAGAGAAGGACGAACAGCGCGATAAATGGCACAAGGGGCTGTGGCAGTTTCCCTTCCTGTTTATTGTTGAACCTGGCTTACAACACGATGGAAGATATCTTTTAAAAATACGTGAAGAGGCCTTGAAAAATAATTATTTTGTATTAGCGCCGTGTACCCACCATCAACCATGCCCATTAAAACAACATTCTAAGACGGATTGGTGTCATGATCGAGTGCTTATTTCCATCCCTGAATGGATGAAGGAATTGCAACATTATCTGCCCTTTAAAAACCATTCTCTCACCTTTTCTTATTTAATCCTGACCACACTGCCTGCCCTTAAAAACCACTATGAATCTACCGTTTTATCGGCAAGCAAAGCCCGAGTCATTGGTGATACCCTCAATTTAAAAGGAAAAATACAACAGGCAGTTTGTTGGAATGACACCCGAAGTTTTCTCACTTATTTAAAACGAGATATTAACTCCCAAGCCATTTTAACAGACTTAACAAGAGGTCAAATTATTGACATACCATCCTCCATGACTGTGCAGGGAACGAAAGAGCGCTTAGAGATTCGCTTAAAATCCACGAAATAATACAAAAAAAAATTATTCCCATTCTTCCGCATTTAGCCGTTTTAGCAAGGGCCCTCAAGAATTCTCTTGCCCCCTAATTTGCCTTTGTTAAGTTATTAACTCTATGAAAATTATTGAACATATAGCTCGAGCACGTGAACCCTTAATGAGTTACGAAATTATTCCTCCACCCCGTGGCCGTAGTGTACGAGATGTCATCGAAATTGTAGAAAAACTAGTTCCATTAAATCCACCATGGATTGATGTTACCTCCCATTCTAGTTCGGCCTACTACCACGAAAAGCCTGATGGCTCTATAGAAAGAAGAATTTATCGAAAACGTCCGGGTACCATTGGCATATGTGGAATCATTCAAAATCGGTTTCGTATTGATACCGTTGCCCATATTTTATGTTTGGGTTTCACTCGAGAAGAAACAGAGGACGCCTTAATTGAACTACATTACTTAGGCATCGAAAATGTGATGGCTCTTAGGGGAGATGCCTTAAATTATAAAAAAGAAATATCTCGCTATCGATCCACTAACGAATATGCTATCGATTTGGTGAGACAAATCAATTATTTAAGGGAGGGACGTTTTCTGGAAGACATATCAGATTCCGCCCCTCTTGATTTCTGCGTGGGAGTGGCTGGTTACCCGGAAAAACACTTTGAAGCAGCTAACCTGAAAACCGATCTTAACTTTCTGAAAGAAAAAGTGGAGGCAGGAGCTCATTACATTGTGACTCAGATGTTTTTCGATAATCAAAAGTATTATACCTTTGTACAGAAATGCCGTGAGTTAGGTATTCAAGTACCCATCATACCAGGTATAAAAATTTTAAAATCAGTAGAACAATTAAAATCGCTACCAAAGACATTTCATATTGATATTCCTGAACCCTTAGCAGAAGAAGTACTGGCTTCACCTCAACATGCCGAGGAGATCGGCTTCCGATGGGCGCTCAATCAAGTGATGGATCTTCTGGAAAAGGGAGTCCCCGTCGTTCACTTTTATGTGATGAATGATATCAATCGAGTGATCCAATTAGTAAGGACCGTTCAAAAATGAAACTTCCTTTCTCCGCCAAGTGGCTAGAGTTAGAGGAAATGCTCCGCCACCAAATTATGGTACTCGATGGAGCTATGGGTACCATGATTCAACAATACCGTCTAACAGAAGCAGATTATCGCGGTAATGAATTTAAAAATCATCCCTGTGACTTAAAGGGTAACAATGATTTACTCAACCTTACCCAGCCCGACATTATTCGAGAAATTCACCTTAGTTACCTCAGGGCAGGGGCTCAGATTATTGAAACCAATACTTTTAACGGAACCACTATCGCCCAATCCGAATTTGGATTAGCTGATTACGTGGAACGAATCAATCACGCTGCTGTTCAAATTGCCAAAGAGGCCATTGAACTCTATCGGAAGGAAAATCCCAATGCGCGCTGCTTTGTTGCAGGTTCCATTGGTCCTACTAATAAAACCGCCTCTTTGTCTCCTGACGTTAACAATTCAGCGTTTCGCTCCATCGATTTTGATCAATTAGAGAGAAGTTACTCTCAGCAAATTGAAGCTCTGATTCAAGCTGGAGTTGACCTTCTGTTACCCGAGACAAGCTTCGATACCCTTAACATGAAGGCCTGCCTCTATGCTTTACGGCAAATAGAAAAGAAGATGGGGCAAAGAATTCCTCTAATGGTTTCTTTTACCATTACTGATCGATCAGGGAGAACACTCTCTGGGCAAACCGTGGAAGCCTTCTGGAACTCCATTCGCCATTCAGAACCATTGATTGTTGGCATCAATTGCGCGCTAGGTGCTGCTGACATGCGACCCTTTCTAACGGATCTATCAAGGGTTTGCGATACTTTCGTTAGTTGTTACCCAAACGCAGGGTTACCCAATCCCTTAAGTCCCACCGGATATGATGAAACTCCGCAAGACATGGCTAAAATTTTAAAAAATTATGCTGAAGAGGGACTGTTTAACATTGTGGGTGGCTGTTGTGGTACCACTCCTCAGCATATTGCCCATATTGCTCAAGCCGTCTCAAATATTAAACCTCGCCCTATCCCCACTATTCCCAAAAAATTAGGCCTAGCAGGACTTGAAGCCTTAAATATTCCGTGTCAGGGAGATAAACCATTTATCATGGTGGGAGAACGCACCAACATTATGGGATCACCCCGCTTTGCCCAAGCCGTTAAAGAACAGCAGTGGGATAAGGCGATATCCTTAGCCCGTTCCCAAATTGAAGGGGGAGCAAATCTTATTGATATCAATTTTGATGAAGGGTTACTCGATTCAGTGGGATGCATGAAGCACTTTTTAAATCTGATAGCCATGGAACCTGATATTGCAAAGGTTCCCTTTGTGGTTGATTCATCGAAGTGGGAGGTCATCGAGGCAGGACTCAAATGCATTCAAGGCAAACCTATTGTGAACTCCCTTTCGTTAAAAGAAGGGGAGGAGATTTTCCTCGAGCAGGCTGAAAAGGCAAGAGAATTGGGTGCCGCAATTGTGGTTATGGCCTTCGACGAAACAGGACAGGCAACAGAGCTGCAACACAAAATAGAAATTTGCCAACGCGCCTATCGCCTGCTCCGTACCAAATTGGACTTCCCTCCTGAAGAAATCATTTTTGATCCCAATGTACTGACCATTGCTACCGGAATGGAGGAACATAATGCTTACGCCTATAACTTTATTGAAAGCCTCAAAGTAATAAAAGAAAGGTGCCCGGATAGCTTTACCATCGGGGGAATTTCTAATCTGTCCTTTTCCTTCCGTGGTAATCAAAAGATACGGGAAGCCTTACATGCCGTTTTTTTACATCATGCCATCCACGCCGGATTAGATTTCGGTATCGTGAATACCAATTTGTTAGAAAACTACCAACAAATCGATCCTGTACTGCGAGAGCTTTGCGAGGCACTCATTCTTCAGCGTCAATCGGAGGCAGCAGAGCGTCTCATTCAATTAGCACAAAATTTTCAGGGGCAAAAAAGCCAGTCAAGCCCTACTGACTCCACAATATTTTGGCGACAAAAATCCTTACAGGAACGCATCACCTACAGTCTTGTTAATGGAGTACTCGATTTTATTGAACAAGACACCCAGGAAGCCTTTGATTTATTAGGATCTCCCCTCAAAGTGATTGAAGGACCACTAATGGATGGCATGAAAGTAGTTGGGGAATTGTTCGGCGAGGGTAAAATGTTTTTACCCCAAGTGGTGAAGAGCGCGCAAGTAATGAAAAAAGCTGTCAGTTACCTGCAGCCCCACTTGGAAAAAATGACTGCCCATAATCAGTCGACCCAGCCTACCTTTGTCATCGCTACTGTAAAAGGGGATGTACATGACATCGGAAAAAACATTGTTGCTACTGTTTTGCGCTGTAATGGATATCGGGTGGTTGATCTGGGCGTGATGGTGCCTGCTCATAAAATAATAGAAGCGGTTATTCAAGAGAAGGCTTCTTTGCTTGGGCTTAGTGGCCTTATCACACCATCGTTAGATGAAATGGTATTTGTGGCGAAAGAGCTTGAAAAACAAAAAATTAAGGTTCCGCTTCTTATCGGAGGTGCTACTACCTCTAAAGTGCACACTGCAGTAAAAATTGATCCCTGTTACTCGCCTCCCGTCGTTCATGTTACCAATGCTTCCTTGGTAATGGAGGCCTGCCAAGAGTTAATGTCCGCACAACAAAAGGGTGATTGGTCAGAGATAAAAAAAAGATCAGCCCAAATCCGTGAAAGTTATTATCAATCGCTTCAGGAAAAAAAAGAACGACTCTCCCTAACGGAAGCGCGACAAAAAAAACCAATATTTGATTTTTCACAGATTGAATCCCCTGAACGCTCTGGAGTTTTTGATTTAATTCCTAATTACCGAACTATTGTTGAATTTATTGATTGGAGCCCTTTCTTCTGGACCTGGGAATTAAAGGGGGTTTATCCCAAAATTTTCGAACATCCCAAATGGGGCACTCAAGCGCGCCAATTGCACGATGACGCCTTAGCCCTAATTGATTTTATATTTAGCCGATCACCCTTTGACTTAAAGGCAAGAGTAGGACTATTCCCTGCTCAATCAAGTGGGGATGACGTTACTGTATTCGATCCACAAACGTTACAACCATTAGGAGTATTTCACTTTTTAAGACAACAAGAATGGAATGTTACCATTAATGGCAATTGTTACTGTTTGGCTGATTTTATCAAACCTAAACAAGAAAACCAAGAATGGGACTGGATCGGGGCTTTTGTGGTAACATCAGGAAAAAAAGTAGAGGAATGGTCTAACTACTATGAAAAAAAAGGCGATGACTATCGTGGAATATTAGTTAAGGCGATAGGTGATCGTTTTGCTGAGGCCTTAGCGGAATGGGCCCATCAAGAAGTTAGAAGGCTCTTTCCTTTTGGGAAACAGGAACAGCTCTCCGTAGAAGATTTAATTGCCGAAAAATATCGTGGTATTCGTCCCGCTCCTGGTTACCCAGCCTGTCCAGATCACACCGCTAAACTTGTGATTTGGAAATTACTCGATGTGGAAAAACACGTGGGCGTTCAATTAACCGAGAACTTGGCCATGAGTCCTCCCAGTTCCGTTTGCGGCCTTTACTTTTTTCATCCTGAATCCCGTTACTTTAACGTGGGAAAAATCGGGAATGATCAATTGCTGGATATGGTAAAGCGTAGGGAAATGTCAGATCAAGAGTTGAAAAAATGGTTAGTAACATATTTATCCGACTAAAATTCGAAAATCCAAGATCCAAGAAAATCCCTTTATCCACTAGTCTGTTTGCGTCTCGAAGAGGGTAATATCTTAAGTGCTTCTCGATACTTAGCCACAGTACGGCGAGCAATTTGAATACCCTCAGCCTTGAGTCGGTCTACAATTTCTTGATCTGATAATGGAAATCGGGGATCTTCCCTACTGATCAATTCTTTTATCCGTAGCTTAACCGACTCGGCAGCCACTCCTTCTCCAGAAGTAGTAGTAATACCCGAGTTAAAAAAGTATTTTAATTCAAAAACCCCCTGAGGAGTATATACATATTTGTTACTGGTTACCCTACTCACGGTTGACTCATGAAGACCAACCTCCATAGCAATATCTTTTAAAATAAGTGGCTTTAGTGCCGATGGTCCTTTCTCTAGAAATTCTCTTTGGTGTCTCATAATTGCTTCGGTAACCCGATAGATGGTTCTCTGTCGGTTTTGCAACGATTTAATCAACCATATTGCAGAATTTAATTTTTCCTTAATAAAATCTTTGGTACCCTTTTCATTTGTTTTGATGTCATCAGATTGAACTACGTTTTTATAAAAATGAGAGATTTTTAATTTGGGTAACCCTTCCTCATTTAAGGAAATTACATAATCATCGCCCACCTTAAAAACAAACACATCGGGAACTACATACTGAGTGTCCCCCACATGATAAGCCCGTCCCGGCTTAGGATCCATACTTGTTATAATACGCGCTAGATCTCTTATTTCTTGAACGTCCTTACCCATTTCTTTGGCAATTACGTCATATTGTTTTTTTTCAAGATAAGGTAAATAGTCATTGATCAGCCGAATTAAATCCGGTGTATCCTCTTCCAGGTATTTGGCTTGGATGATCAAACACTCTTTTAGATCCCGCGCCCCTACCCCCGCTGGGTCGAACTCTTGAATCACACGCAAGATCCGATCCAAATCAGCAACCGAAACATTCTCCGATTTACTGAGCTCCTCTAAGCTAATGGTCAGGTAACCATCATCATTAATGTAGTCAATAAGCAACTCCGCTAAAGACAGGTCCTTCTCATTCAACCCCATCATCTTAGCTTGCCAAATCAAATATTCATGTAACGTTTGTTGAGTAGAAATTATATTCTCGTAGTTATAAATTTCATCGTTAACAGCAAAGTTCATTAAATGGCGACCTTTATCTTTTTCAAAATAAGTATCCCAATCAAAATCTTCTTGTTGTTTTTCCGGATCATGGTTGGGTACTTGTACTTCTACTTCCTGAGCCTCAATACGAGATCCACCTTCGGTATCAATCATCTCCTCTAAAAGTGGGTTACTTTCCAATTCAAATCGTAGAGCCTCTTCCAATTCAAGGCGAGACATTTGCAGCATTTTAATCGCTTGCTGCAATTGGGGAGTCATCTTTAAGGTCTGAATCTGCTTAAGAGACAGGTTCAATTTAGCCATGAAGCCACCTACAATTTAAAATTCTCTCCTAAATAGAACCGTTTGGCTACCTCATTCTGAGCAATTTCTATGGCTGAACCTTGGACTTGAATTATACCGTCCTTTAAAATGTAAGCCCGATCGCAAATTCCTAGGGTTTCCCTAACGTTGTGATCCGTAATTAAAATCCCAATATTTTTGGCCTGAAGGGTTTTAATGATACTTTGAATATCACTAACCGCAATGGGATCCACCCCAGCAAATGGTTCATCAAGTAAGATGAAGCGGGGGTTGCCAGCTAGACTTCGAGCAATCTCTACCCGGCGCCTTTCACCTCCACTCAAAGAATAACCATAACTATCGCGTATGTGACTCACGTTGAATTCGTCCAGGAGGCGATCAATCCTTTGCTCAGCCTCCTTTCCGTAAACGCCATGAGATTCAAACGCAACCTTCAAATTTTCAAAAACTGTCAACTTACGAAAAACGCTCGCCTCCTGAGGCAAGTAACCAAGCCCCAACCGACACCGACGATACATGGGCAGATGTTGGATCTCTTGACCATTTAATAATACCTTTCCCTCATCTTGAGTAACAATTCCAATCACCATATAGAAACTAGTTGTTTTACCTGCCCCATTGGGGCCCAAAAGCCCAACTACCTGGCCCGACCTTACTTCGAAGCTTACACGCTCTACCACCCGACGTGTTCCGTAATATTTTTTTAAATCGATCGCCTCTAGTATTCCCAATTATGGCTCCTGACTTTTGGCTCTAATCTTATCTACAGTAACCTCATCATTTTCATAATCTAAAATAATGCGCTCTCCTTCAACTCGTCTATGACTTTCCCACAACACGGGGTTTTGAGTCAGCTCCACTAAGCCCCGATCCACATGAAAAACAGCCCGACCACATTCAGCTTTACGCGCTTTACTTTCCAATCGCACCTGATCCTTCATCACAATGCGGTAAGGCCGCCGAGCAAAGTTGTTAAAAAATAGAGTAGCAAGGTTACTTTCAAAACGACTATCCGGTAATTCCACCTTTACCTCGTCACGCAAATTTATCGTTTTATACTTCCGATTTAAATCGGCCAACTTGGATTGTACCAACAAAGCGTCCTCTTGATTTAAAGGATGTTTTACCAATACTCCGGACTCAAAAAAAATTTCTTCTTTGGCCATTAAAGCCCGAATCAAACCAGCCTGGATGGATTGGCTGGGATCATGCTGAGATTTCAAAAAAACCTCTCCTTGTGACTGCAACTCTCGCTGAGCCGCCCAATAAATTAATTGATCAGTCTCGGCTACATAATCATCATACACCCAGATACGAACATGTCCTGAAATAATAAGTTGACGCTGGTTGAGGTGATAGGTGGCTAGATTTCCAACCACTTTTATTGATTTTTTTTTAACATCATAAAAGTAAGCTTCAACTTGCGAAAGCTCCCAAATATTTTCTATTCCTTTGTTTTTGGCTTCAATGGCATATAACTCCCATTCCTTGTCATTATCAAAAGACTCAAGCCAGTGGATTTGTCTCAAAAGATGCAAATACTCGCGAGCTGCACGAATTTCCCTTTTCACTCTAGAAAAGAGATCGGCTTGATGGCCCAACGAAAAAAGCAATTCAGGGTTTTTAGAAATATAGTAACCGACGCCTATAAGGAGGAAAAAAACGCCAAACCACCACGCTCTTTTCACGATAATAGCTTAACGTTTTTCTTTTAACACCGCAAAATTTATCTCCTGAGCTCCCGCCTCAGTTATGGTAAATAAAATTTTTTTTATTGTTGCAAACTCAATCATCCGATCAGCTTGAACAGTGACTTTTTTCCAATGGGGAATGGTAGACGGTCGCGTTGCCCTTCCTCCCCCCATCACTTCATGAATACGGTTATTCAATTTTGCCTCTTCTCTGAGGCGAACAACATCCATATTACGCTCTATGGCTGATTTTAATGAAGGAATGAGCCAACTTTGCTGAGAGCGCACAAAATTTAGAGGAACAACCGCCTCTTTATCCACAAAAACGTAACGCTCAGAAACAGTGACAGAAACCGCTGGAGCAAGTTCTTTTACCTTTTCGGCCTTGGGCAACACCACTTCTTTAGGTAAAAAGATGACTTCCCCTGTCACATTGTAGTTCTGAAGTAGAAAAATTACCAAAACAGTAAACATATCCACCATTGCTGTCAGTGAAAGGGTTGCCACTACGGATCTTCGATTCCCTAAGCGAGAGGAAAGTAACCGGTAATTTCGAAACTTTTGCCCAGGGGGATAAATGGCCATTATGGACTCCCTGTTAGAACTGAAAGTTGAGTAAACCCAGCCATTAAAAAAGCATCCATACTGCGAATCAATCGCTCATAGGGAAGCTGATCCACCATAGTTAATACAGCATCATTTTTATTAGGATTCATTTTCTTAACTCGTTCCAAACGAGCAATTAATCCCGAATCATCAAATCCTCCGTCAATCAAGGGTAACTTCATTTTCTCTTTACCTACTGTCAAAACATATCCACTTTCCAAAATTTCTAACTTTAAAACCAACTCTTCCGACAAAGGGGGTGGAGGCTCGGTAGCATCAGGATTTTTCTTTCCGTATACACTAGAACCCAATTGGATCATTGTTACTTGCGTCCAAACCGCAGTAATCAGCAAAAATGTTATCAGAACACTCATCAAATCAATAAAAGGAACAAGGTTTAATTCTACATTTTTAGGCCGACCTCGTCCTCGCTCCTGCACTTCGGACATAAGTTTGGTCCCCCGGAAATCTACACTAGTTAATCGCGAATTTTATCACGATTACTTGCCACAACATTCAACACGCTCATTGAACTCTCCATAATTTCGTTCTCCAATCGCTGAATTCTCAGTTGAAAATAACCATAAAAAATAACGCTTACAATTGCTACCAACAATCCAAATGCCGTACAGTTTAAAGCATGGGAAATACCCTGAGAAAGCCTCTCAGCTTTTTGAGCAGGATCGGCCTCAGCTACACCCCTAAAGGATTGGATCATTCCGATAATCGTTCCTAAAAGACCTGCTAGAACTGCTGAGTTACCAGTTACCGCTAAAAACGAAGACCATCCCTCTAAGTGTGGCTGCTCCCGAAGGACGGCAGCATCCATGGCTACTTGAATTTCTTCATCGGGACGCTTGTTTAAGGCCTGAATCAGACCAGATTTAATAGTATTACTAAGTGGTGCACGCCGGGAATCACAAAAAGCAATAGCTTGACGAATATCTCCCTTTAAAATCATAGGAATCAATTGTTCCAAAAAACCTTTCTTATCCAAAGTAGCATATTTGAGATAAATAAATCGTTCTATGATAAGAATAATTGTAATAATGAAAATAAAAAGAATAACATACATTACCGGACCGCCTTCAATAAAGGCTCGCTGAATCCAAGGTAACTCTGCCACCGTATTCATAAATTTACCCCCTTTCGGCAAACTCCCTGCTTCCCCTTTATTTTAACTACTTTTGTGCATCAAAGACAAAAGGATATTCGACTACAGCTGTAGTACCTCTGGCCGGCTCCGGAAACTTTTGCTCTTTAATTCTTTCGGATACACATAAGGCTACCTGCTCGTCAGGTAACGTACTCTTTTTGGCACGGGCGGAAAGAACCCGGCCACGTTCGCCAATTTCAAAAACAATAGTTACTTTACCATGCAATCCTGGTCTTAATTGCAATCGACGCTCATAGCACGTTTTAATCTGATTGATGATACTACGGATTACGCGACGTACAGCTTCTCTATCAATAGTTCCAGTAAACTCCACTGGCATTCCGGGGGCTTCCACCTGAACTTGAACTCGCGAAGTACCTGATCCCCCTGGTCCCTCTAGCAAATCACTCATTTTTCCTCGCCCACTCGGAGCAATACGATTAATCGGCTCTTTTACAGTCCCACCAATGCCTTTGGGATTTTTAATTAAACGGGCACCAACTTCATCGCCGGGCGATGAGCCTCCTGATCCAATTTTTCCGGTAACCTCTGAGGCACGACCCAAAATATCGCCCGTTCCCACAGACACTTTATCAACTGAGGAACGACTGCCTCCTCCACCAAAGGCACCAATCAACCCAACTTGATTAATATCAATTTTCTTTTGGGCCGTACTTGCCGCTTCCTTAGAACCAGGAGCAAATCCCGCCCCTCCTACTTCCTTTTTTTCTTTTTTAGGCAAAGAAACACTTTGCGAATGAGATTTCGAAGATCCCTCAGGCTCTTGACGTGGGGAAGGTTTAGCTGTTTGCTTATCAACATTTGGTAACATCTCATTTTTTTTGTTGCTAGCCGGAACAGGAGACGCCTTAGGGGGAATTTTTTCCTCTTTTACCACCACTTTAACGGGCTCGGGGGGTTTTGGCTCAAGCTGTTGAGGCTTTACAACATCCCTCGCTTCTTCTTTCTCAGGTTGTGGAAGAGGTGGTGGAACATAAATAAATTCGGCATAACGGCCTGTTTCTTCACCTGAGAATTCCACACCTGGCTCTGGGGCATAAACAGAAATCATAAAAGCCATCAAAATGACAATGATCAAAGAGAAAACAACACCTGCAACTTCACCAGAAGACAAATCCAGTAGCCCAACGGGGCGAGCCTTATCTGTTTCACCAATGCGCCTCACCAATATTTGTAGATTAAAACCGGGATGAACCATCTCCAATAGTTCCCCTCCGGACAAAGTTAAAGACGAACCCATCTGCACCGGATGTAATCGCTTCAGCGTTCTCAACGTATTCTCATCAAATCGCGAAGTTGGAGTCACAAGTTGAATGTCAAATCCAAAAGGGATAAAAAGAGTAACCCCTCCCGCCGTTTGCTTTAAAAAAGGATCCGATGATTTTATCCCCAAAAGCTTCCAGTCCAAAGAAAAATCAGCAAAGAATCTCCATAGAATTATTTTATCTTTTTTGGCAAAGTGATAAACATTTAAAATACGATCCTTCCAAGCAAAAAACACTTGAATATTGTTACCTGTTGCAGGACGCAAATAGGACTTCAATTCTGAAATTTGATTCGGTGGAGCAAAGGTTTCCTTCTTTCTTCTGATTTTATTGGAAGATAGTGTGGTTTGTTTTCCTAAAACATTCTCTGGGGCCATCATCTCCTTAGGTAACTGATTACCATATCCAGGCAATTTGTTCCGTTCCGGTAAATTTATCGAAGATTTTTGCCTAGACTCACTCTCGGATATCATTATTAAATCAGGCTTCGCAGAAGATGCAATAAACGCCTGAATTTTGAATGCACCAATAGTAACAGTATCCTCGTTGCGCACAGCCTCATCTAAGACTGGTTTTCCATTTTTTAATGTGCCAGTCTGTGACCCAAGATCACAGATAAAAATCGTATCTTTTCTTAAATCGAAAAGGCAATGAATAGGGGAGACTGAATCATCATCTAAGGCCAAATCAACCTCTGCAGTGGGGCGCCCCACCACCACCGGAAAACGGGTGAATTGCTTGACTTGTTTTAGCTCAACTCCCTTAAAAATGCGCAAAACCAAAATGTTACTCAATCTTTCCCTCGCTTTATTCTTAAATTCTCGCTGTCACTTCTTGCCTCTGGAATAAAATGTTCTCGCAATCTGATTAATTTTTTGTAATTCATTTTTTTCTGTTGCAAAAGGTAAAATAGTTCTGGCTTCGCATCACGACCTTCAACCAACTCATCTTCAAAATTTAAGACCTCCTTTCGAACTTCAGGCGACGATGAGGACGGCTCTGCCCTTAATTGGAAAGGAATCAACATAAAAAGAATCAAAAAATATATTCTAAACCAATCCATATTAACGTTCCAACTTTTCTAATTTTTTCTCTAATTCAGAAAAAATCAATTGCAAATCCGGATCGACTCCCAAAAATAACAACTGGTCCAGTAACTTTCTTCCCTGCTCAAAATTTTTTTTGTAATGGATCTGATAAATGGCATAGTTTAAAATTATTCCCTTATTATGTTTATCTATGGAAAGTGCTTTCTTGAACATCTTTTCGGCCCGATCTAACCGATCATTATTCATATATATAACCGCAAGGTTACTTAAAATAATGGGATCTGTAATGTTACCATCCTCAATTTGGTCTATAGCAGCCAAAGCCTTTCGATAATCTTTATACTGACTAAGTAACATAGCCATATTTATCTCAGCATGGGATCTTTTTGAATCGACTTTATTGAGAACAGCCATTCGGAAATTTTTTAAAGCGTCGAAGTTTTTTTGCTCTTGGACACTAATCAAAGCAAGATTGTTATAGGCAATATACTTGTCGGCATTTTTTTCAATAGCCCTCAAAATATAATAACGAGCTAACTTGGGTTTTCCTTCGAACCAACTGACCAAACCCAACCAAATCCAACAGAGGGCATTTCCTACCGAATCAAGTTCCAATTGTTCATAGCAATACTTCTTAATTTCCGTCCAATTTTTGTTTTCAATCCATTTCTGCAACTCAATTGACATGATCTCATTGGTTTTTTGATTAACTGCTGGCCTGGCAGCAGGAACAGATTCCCCGACATCCTGTGTTTCTGCCTTCGCGGGTTGATCAACTAATTTTATCTCCTTTGCTTTTTTTTCTCCATGAGCTTGATCAGCACTTTGGCGAGAGGCACACCCTACACTCACCATAAATATCAAAATGAAAATGCACTTTATCCTATTTACTGCCATATTGGAAGATACCTTTCAAATATTTTCTCACCCAAATCTAAATAAGCATTAACTCCCAATTTTATTAGTTGCTCTCGAGCCATTAAGGTTATTGACGAGTAACTTTCATGAGTGTTACTTTTTTTTAACACTAATTCATAAGATTCAATTGCTTTTTGCAAAAAAGGATCTGCCAATTCTTTTTTTAATTTTTGACGATACTCTTGGATCGAATCTTCGCTCGTCAATTCCTTAGGAGTCGGGGATTTCATTATTGATTCATACATATTTAAATTAGCGTCCCCAAGAATCTTTATCGCTGCAATCACTTCATCGAAGGATTCATATGCAACAATTTGACTAACCAATTTATTGATTTTTTCCAAAATTTCTAATTTCCACTCCAACTGCTGCTTCATCCGATTAGGATTATTAATCCTCGTTTTCCATAGATCCTCATACCGTATTTTCGCAAACTCTAACTGTGTTTTAGCTAAATAAACCTTAGCCTCCGCTTTCTCCCCAACCGGCAATTTATCAAATTCTGCAAATATCAATTTCCTCCACGACTCTTTACTTTTTGTGCTAACGTCGTTGATCATTAATTCATAATAAGCTTGAATCTTTTTAAGGCCAGAAACTGCAGACTCTTTTAGGAATTTCTCAAAGTAGTGATTCGACTGATTCAGATCTCCTAGCCCTTGATATAGCTTGCCAATCGTAAATAAAACAGATGCATTTTCAGGGCTTTTTGATTTTTCAAAGGAGTTTTTAAAATTGGCAATAGCCCGTGACGGCATGCCGAGTAACTCAAATAAGACACCGGCATTGGAGTAATGAATGGCCGATTCTGATGGTGATTTACTAAAGTGGGCTGCTTTTTCAAAACACTCTGCACTATTCTCCAATTGACCACTATCTTGATACAGTAACGCCAATAAACCATAGGATTTGGCTCTTAATTCTATCGATTTGGCATCCTGTCTCTGGATTACTCGCTTCAAGTTGGCTATTGCTAAACTATTGATCCCAACTTTTTGAAACCCAATGGCCGCATTGTAAAAGGCCACCCCCGCTAATTCGTTTTGAGGGTTTTCCATAGCAAATTTTTGATATGTTTCGGCGCTTTCCTTATATTTTCTCTCCTCCTCAAGATCTTGAGCTTTTTTAAAATCTGCTTTCCTTAACACTTCCTCAATTTGCGGAGCAAAGCCCAAGGATCGGAGATTCGGATCATTCAGAATATCTCTAGCACTTCGGCGCAGCTCCTCTACATCGTTTTTAAGACTCAAACTGTCAAGTAACAAAGTAGCACTGTATTCAGTATACTTTGATTTTGGATGATTTTTTAAAATGTCTCTAAAATAAGGAATAGCTTGATCAAAATGATTGTGTAGATAATAAAGACGACCAATCCTAAATTTAATCTCTGGAGCCTTAGCTTCATTACCAAATAGCGAAAGAAAGTATCTTCCACTCTCTATATAGTTAACTACATTTTTGTCCATGGGAATAGGATCAACACTGTTGCCTAACTTCTCTTGCAATTGTTTTTCTTTAGGTAACATTTGCTCCGATAAAAAAACTAAGTTACTAGCTGCTGCTAAAGCGTATTTAGAATTCTTATCCATATCCAGGAGCATTCGATACTGAGCAGCCGCCTGATCTTTCTTGTCTAAATCAAATAGCAACTCCGCGAAAAAAAACCTCATTTCTGCAGCGTATGGTGATTGCGCAAAGAATTGAAAGTATAAGCGATATCCATTTTCTGCAAGCTTCTGAGAAAGCTCTCCTCTAGAGTTTTGCGCACTTTGATGCTGAGTTAAGGTCCACACACGTAAACTTCTTTCCAAAATTTCATTTGATCTCTTTAATAGTTCAATGTTACCCTGGTTTGACTTTGCCCACTGACTATTGGGTCCATAATTAGAAATCCATTTAAATAGTTGTCCCATAAAAAAATTAATATCCTTAGTTGTGGAATACATTCTCACAATTTGAAATTGATAATCAAACGACTTGGGATGATGAGGCCTTTCGGCAATGAGAAATTCAAAAATAATCCGAGATGAATTAACATCTCCACGATCAAAGTAACGATAGGCAAGTTTTTCTAAAAATAATAGCCCCTCATCTTTCCCTAATAACGAAAGAAAATACTTTATTGCTAACTTAGGATCTCCCGCCTCCGAATAAAATAAAACCAAATCACGGCGAGCTTCAACGTCCAACTGCAACTGAAGCGTTTCCTTATCTCGTTTTTTATTTTGAATGATAATTTTCTCTAAATGAACAATAGCTTCCTTAAATCTTCCCAACTTAAACAAACACCAGGCTTTCTTATATAGAGAATACCAGGCTAGTCTTTGGTAAGGTCCCCTAGTAACCTGATCATATAAATCTAACGCTTTTGAAAATTCATTTTTTTCAAAATAAAATTCTG